>CAMCBY010000280.1 GCA_945873015.1 Klebsiella pneumoniae | reverse complement strand
CCTCAACCGCACTCAACACCGAAATCGCGGGCGTTATCATGCTGTCGCCATAGAACAGCGCGGCGGCGAATATTCCGAGCACGCCGACTATCCACACCCGTCGTTTGGAGTTTTTGAGCGCGTCGGCGACCAGCGCCAGCAGCGCCAGACTGCCACCTTCGCCGCGATTATCGGCACGCATGATCAGGGTCACGTATTTGATCGTGACCAGCATCATGATTGCCCAAAAGATCAGCGACAGCACACCGAGCACGCGCGGCTCATCGAGGCCCAAGGCATGGCTGCCGCTCAGGGTTTCCTTGAGGGCGTAGAGCGGGCTGGTACCGATATCGCCATAGACAACGCCAATGGCGCCAAGCATCAGGGTCTTGATATCTTTCTGATCGTGCATTGCGGCTCCTACGCGGCCGTGATGGGTGAACAGGGGCTTGCCCTGTCCTGAACCACCGCAAAATAACCTGTGCCACGCAGTTCGCCGTTTCCGGCTAGCCAGCGTCTGGCGCTACCCTGGACGCACCATCGAGTCGCCGGCGCCGCCGTCAGGGGCGGTCGCAACGCTCCGGCAGTGTTGCGCATTTCGCCCACTGCGCCTTGATCGTTGTCACTGTTGGGTCTGTTTGTCGGGCACCCATCCTCGTAGCTTGAATCGACAGTTGCGCTATGGAAGTATCTCGGCCACCGGCGGCAAGCCACTCACGTTCAGTAAAGCCAGGCCAGCACCATGACGCAAAACAAGTCCGAACCGCGCACCGCTGCGGATGGGCGCCGTACGACCCCGTCCGGTATCGAGATCCCGGCCGTGGCAACCGCCGACATGCGCCGTCACCCGGATGACTCCGCGCCGGGAGAATACCCTTTTACGCGGGGTATTTTCGAGGACGGCTATCGCGGCCGTCTGTGGACATTCCGCCAGTACTCAGGTTTTGGCAGTGCCGAGGAGTCCAACGAGCGTTATCGATTCCTGTTGGAGCGCGGTCAAACGGGGCTGTCGGTGGCCCTCGACCTGCCCACACAGTGTGGTTATGACCCCATCGATCCGATGGCACGCTCGGAGGTCGGCAAGGTCGGTGTCTCGATCTCCAACCTGTCGGACATGGAAGTGCTGTTCCGTGGCATTGATTTGGCCAAGGTCTCGACCTCGTTCACCATCAACGGCACGGCGGCGATGATTTTCGCCATGTATCTTGCCGCCGCTGATAAGGCCGGTGTGCCGCGCTCCAAGCTGACCGGCACCATACAGAACGACATTCTCAAAGAGTATGTCGCACGCGGCACCTGGATTTTTCCGGTGCGGCCGGCGCTGCGTCTGGTGGCGGACAGCATTGTCTACGCCAATCAGGAATCGCCGCGTTTTAATCCGATCAGCATTGCGGGCGCGCATGTACGGGATGCCGGCTCGAGCGCGGTCGAGGAGATGGGCTTCACGCTTGCCAATGGACTGGCCTATGTGGACGAACTGCTGTCGCGCGGCGCTGACCTCGAGCGTTTTGCCCAGAGCCTGTCGTTCTTTTTCTACGTGCACATGAACTTCTTCGAGGAAGTCGCGAAGTTCCGTGCCGCGCGGCGGCTGTGGGCCAAACTCATGAAAGAGCGATATGGCGCGCGCACCGAGCGCGCTCAGCAGTTCCGCTTTGGTGTGGTGTGCGGTGGGTCGTCGCTGACCGCTGCGCAGCCCTATAACAACGTCGTGCGTGTGGCGGTCGAGACCATGGCCGCGACCCTCGGCGGGGCGCAGTCGATTTTTACCTGCGCCTATGACGAAGCCTTTCAGTTGCCGACTGAGCAGAGTGCGGAACTCGCGCTGCGCACCCAGCAGGTCATCGCCTACGAGAGTGGTATCGCCGATTCGGTCGATCCGCTTGGCGGCAGCCACTATGTCGAATACCTGACCGACGAGATGGAAGTCGCCATCGAAGGTGTCATCAAGGAGATTGCCGACTACGGCGGTGTGGTCAAGGCAATCGAAGACGGCTATCTACAGAGGCGCATAGCGCGCAGCGCCCATGAGCGCAAGTCGCGGGTCGATTCGGGCGCGTCGGTGCTGGTCGGCGTCAATCGTTTTCGTAACGAAAGCGAGAACAAAGAGGTCGGTGAGGTGTTTTCGAGCAGCGCCAGCACCGCGGCCGAGGTGGTCGCCAAATACGAAAAGATTCGTGACGAACGTGATGCGGCCGTGGCCGCACGTGCGCTTGAAACACTCGACAAGGCGGCGCGCGACAACAGTGAGAACCTCATGCCCTACCTGGTCGACTGCTGCCATGCCTATGTCACGGTCGGCGAGATGGTCGAGCAGTTGAAAAAACAATGGGGCGAATTTGTGGAGCCGGTGAAATTCTGATGGCCAACCAATTGCAGGGCAAACGTATTCTTATCGCCAAGCCAGGGCTCGATGGCCACGATGTCGGGGCCAAGGTCATCGCACTGGCGCTGCGCGATGCTGGCGCTGAGGTCATCTATACGGGATTGCGCAAGACCCCCGATTACATCGCGCGGGTGGCCGCCGAAGAAAACGTCGATGCCGTGGGCTTGAGCATTCTGTCCGGCAGTCACCTCGAACTGGTCAAACTCACCGCGCAGGCACTCAAGCGCGAACATGCCGACGACGTCGCACTGTTCGTTGGCGGCACCATTCCGCGCGTTGATTGGGATGCACTCAAAGCCAGCGGCGTCGATTGTGTGTTTGACAGCGAGATGACTCTCGAACAGGTCGTCGACGAGGTCGCGCGGAGGTTGGCGTGAGCGAGACGCGGGCACCTCGTGCGCCCATCAATCGTCGCGCTCTCGGTCGCGCGCTGTCGCGTATTGCGGATGCGAGTGTCAGCGATGCGCTGGCGGTGCTGGAGGGCGATAGCCACAACGCACAAGTGTGGCGTTGCGGCATCACCGGTCCGGCGGGGGTCGGCAAGAGTTCGCTGGTGGGGCGTTTTGTCAACGCGCGTTTAAGCCACGCGCGGCGCGTCGGCGTGGTTGCCATCGACCCCAGCAGTCCGTACACCCAGGGCGCCATCCTCGGCGACCGCATTCGTATCGATGCGCATGGCGATGACGCCGAGTTATTCGTGCGTTCGCTTGCCAGTCGCCGTGCGCGGGATGGACTGGCAGATAACATCGCCAATGTGCTGGCGCTGCTGGAGGAGCACGATTTCGATGATGTCATCGTCGAGACTGTCGGCGCCGGCCAGTCGCAATACGAAGTGCGTGAGCTGGTTGATACCCTGGTGGTGGTGTTGATGCCGGGTGCTGGGGATATGGTGCAGGCAGTCAAAGCCGGCATTCTCGAGACCGGCGACATCTATGTCATCAACAAGGCCGACCGGCCAGGCGCCAAGGAAATGGTCGCCGAGATTGCGTCGGTGCTGCGGCACCCGGACGGCGCCGAGGGCTGGATGCCGCCAGTGGTGCTGACTTCGGCGCTGGCCGGTGATGGTGTCGCCGAACTCGACGCCGCGTGCGAGGCCCATCGTGCCTGGCGCGCCCGCCATATCGATGCCGAGAGTGCTCGCCAGCAGCGCCGTCGCGCCCATGTGCGCGCGCTGGTGGCGCGGCGTCTGGCCGAAGTCATCGACAGCAGCGACCACACACTATGGGACGCCGACGTCGCCAGCGCCTATCATGCAGTGGTGGCGGGCTTGGGCTACCCTGGGTCTTGATTCATGGCCCGTGTAGCCGCAGGCCCATGGCCGGCGGTAACGGTTTCGAACCGCGCGTTCCCAAGAGCCATTGCCGACGGTGCCGCCCGCCACCAGATCACACGGCGATCCATCGCTGATTGTTGTACGTAGATACGGGAAATTGTTGGCGCATTGACGGCGCCAGTGACTATCGGAGATTTGATGTTGTTCAGTTACGTTGATAAGTCGATCCGCGTCCAGCTCGAAAGCGACCGTCTGCTGGTGACGCTGGACCGTAACGCCGAAGTGGTCACAGCCGATGCCCCCGGTGCCTTCATTTCGGTGTTGGGCCCGGTGCCGATACCGCGACTCACCGCGGGCGAGGAAGTCATGCTGGAGTGGTATCCGTTCGTGCGCCGCACCGAGCTGTCGGCGGTGCAGGACGCGGCGCGTAATGGTGGTGCCGATGCGATCCGCGAATTGATGCATAGCTCGATGTCGGTCAATTCAGTATTCGCGCTGCCGGGATTCCGTCACTCGCAGGTACCGCTGGTGCGCATCCACTCCTGCTGCCTGACGGGTGATGTATTCGGCTCGCGCCGTTGTGATTGTGGGCCGCAGCTCGATGGCGCGTTTGAGCAGATCAAGGCCAACGGCGAAGGCGCTGTGGTGTATATGAGCGGCCATGAAGGCCGCGGCATCGGCCTGTGGGCAAAAGCCATCACCTACCTGTTGCAGGACGGTGGCCACAATACTTATCAGGCCAATACCGCGCTCGGACTGCCGGAAGATTCGCGCGACTTCAGCGACGCTGCGATTGTCTTGCGTCATCTGCTCGGCGGGCGGGCGATACGTCTACTCTCGAATAACCCCGACAAGCGTCGTCAGCTCGAAGACAACGGCCAGCGTATCAGCGAGACGGTGTCCTTGATTGCCGGCGTGTGTGAACACAATCTGCGTTACATGCGCGCCAAACGCGCCAAGGGCCACATGATGCCGGAGGATTTGTAAGCGCGGCTCAAGGTGCGAAGGAATTCGCACCGGCGGGGTGACTCACTCCTTATGCTGCGCGCGCGAAATTTTCAGCGCGGTTCGATGGTGACCGGCATGCCGGCACGGGTTTTGAATGTCACCACTGCCTGCGGCACGACTTTAAATCCGGGCACCGGCGTGACACGGTATTTTTGCAGCAGCTGCGCCAGCACCAGTTGGATCTCCAGCATTGCCATGCTCGCGCCGATGCAGGCACGCGGCCCGGCGGAGAACGGGATGTAACAATAGGAGTGACGCTGTTCGTTGCGTTTGGTATCGAAACGATCAGGATCGAACCTGTCGGCATTCGGCCAATATTCGGGATGACGATGCAGGGCGTACATCGAAATCGAGATATAGGCGCCCGCTGGCACCCGATAGCCGCCGAATTCAGCATCTTCATTGGCGCGCCGCGCGATGCCCCACACCGGTGGATACAAACGCATCGATTCCTGCACGACCTGTTTCAAATAGGGCAGGCGCGGCAGATCCGCGCTCTCAGCGGCACGTCCGCCGAGTTCGCGCGACAGTTCTTCGACCAGCCGCGCTTCAACCTCCGGATGTTGACCGAGCAGGTGATAAGTCCACACCAGCGCGGTGGCCGAGGTCTCGTGACCGGCCAGCAGCAAAGTGATCAATTCATCGCGCATCTGTTCACGGCTCATGCCTTCGCCGCTATCGGCATCGCGCGCCGCGAGCAGGCGATCAACGATATCACCACGCCCCTGTTCGCCCTGTTCGCGGCGCTGATCGACCAGGCCATCGACGATCGCATCGAGGCGTGACTTGATGCGCGCAAAACGGCGGTTGCTCGGCACCGGCAGCCACGGATAGAGCGTCAGCAAGGACGCGATGCGCAGCGGGTGTTGATTGACGATGTCGAGGATTTCGGTCATTTCGTCGGCGGCATCGTCGATGTCGGCACCGAACAGCGTGCGACTGACCACTTGAAAGGTCACGCGACTCATATCGCGATCGAGCCACACCGTCTCGTCGCGGCGTTTGCTCGCCCAGCTTGCGGCGAGCTGACTGGTCATCTCGTTGATGACGGCGTCGAACTTGTCGATTGCACGGTTGGCGAACACCGGCTGCATGAGCCGCCGCTGTTTGGCCCAATCGGGCCCGTCGTTGGTCACCAGGCCTTTGCCGAGCGTGCGGCCGACCACCCGATAGTCGATGGTGTCCTTGCTGTAGCGCGGCCACGACTGGGTCAGCACCTGGCGCACGTATTCGGGATT
>CAMCBY010000279.1 GCA_945873015.1 Klebsiella pneumoniae | reverse complement strand
CCGGTCTCGACACCAGTGACCGCAGTTTTGAATTCGACGTCATCATCTACTCCACCGGCTTCGATGCCTTCACCGGCGCCTTCGACAAAATCGATATCCGTGGTGCCGGTGGCCGGCGCCTGCGCGATAAATGGGCCGATGGTCCGTCGACTTTCTTAGGTCTCATGATTGCCGACATGCCCAACCTCGTAATGCTGGCCGGTCCGCAGCATGCGTCGACCAACTTCCCGCGCGGCGCGGAACTTGCGGTCGATTGGATTACGCCCTTCCTCGAGCATTTGTGGAAACACGGCTACACGCGTTTCCAGGCCCGCGAAGACGCCGAGGCGAAATGGGTGCAGCACGTCAAAGACATGTACAAGGGCCTGTTGATGGGCAAGGCCAAGAGCTGGATCACCGGCTATAACGCCAACCTGCCCGGACATGAGTACGGCAAGACGCGTTACAACATCTACGCCGGTGGCGGCCCGAAATACTCACGCACCATCGCCGAGTGCGCCGCCAAGGGTTACGAAGGCGTCGATCTGACCTGAGGCACACGGGCGCGGCACTGCGCTGAGATTCCCGGTGCCGCGCCGCTGCCGCCTGCAGGTGCGAATTTATTGGGTGTAGATCTCAAACTGAGCATCGGCATTTGATCCTCTGTGGGTCAGACTTCAGTCTGACATTCGTCGGCGATTGGCGGCGTCAGGCCGTCTCGACAGTGTCAGACTGAAGTCTGACCCACAATGATCTGGACGAACCGCCGGTGCGATAGCGCTCTCAATACCGCTCCCAGCTCTAGAACCGCCGCGTTCGCGCCGCTACTGCCGATGGGTCACCACCGGCAATCCACCATGTTCATACGACTGCTCATTGCAGCCGCGATCGGCGCCGCGCTCTACCAGCACTTCGGCAAGACCGCGTTGCCAGACTTCGCGGCCGCCACCAGCGCGCTGCCGAGCTTTGAATTCAGCCCTGGACTGCGCACGGCCATCGACCCCATTCAGAAATCCGCCGCCGGCACGCCTAAGCTGCGCTTCGAAAAATATCTCATCACTCCCCTGGCGAGCTTTCAGCTTGCGGGGCGCGTGCTGGGTGCAAAACACTACCGGGCAGACCGCGAAGCGGCGCTTGCACCGGTCGATCTTGCGATGGGTTGGGGACCGATGGCCGACCCGACCATTCTGAACTCCATCGACATTTCCCAGAGCGGACGTTTCTACTATTGGCGTGTGAACGAGTTTCCGATCCCGAGAGCCGCCATCACCGAGCACAGCGCCAACATGCACCTCATCCCCGCGAGCCCCGAGGTAGCGGCCCAGGTCGCCGCAGTCGAAGAAGGCCAGAAGGTTCGCTTCAAGGGCTATCTGGTCAAGATTGAGTCAGATGACGGCTGGCGCTGGAAAAGCTCGATGACGCGCAAGGACCACGGCGCCGGGGCGTGTGAAGTGGTGCTGGTCGACGCGCTGGAAACGCTTTGACCGGCGGACATAAAGGCTCACGCGGGCAGCAGGGTTTCCCCACCGGTCCAGTCACTGCGCGCACCTTCATTCAAACTGTCGCCGTGGGCCGGTGCTGGTTGGAAGGCCGACGGTGATTAACAGACACAGCGATAACATCACTGCCGCCGCCCACAGGCAGGCTTGCAGACCACCGGCCTGGGTCAGCAGGCCGGACAACAGAATGCCCATGAGCCTGCCGGTGGCATTGGCTGCGTAATAGAAGCCGATATCCTCCGCCGCCTTGCTGCTGCCCGCATAGGCCAGCACCAGATAGGAATGGAGTGATGAGACCACGGCAAAAGCCAAACCAAACACACTGAGGCCGATGGTGATGAGCAGGTCGGGCCGGGTGAAGTGCCCGTCGCCGAGCGCGAACGCAAGCGTGATGGGAATCACCGCGAGGATCATGCCCCAGCGCAGTGCGGCCGGCACTTCGCGCGACAAACCGTCGTTGCTGCGTGCCACTATCGTCGGCGTCAGCGCCTGAATAAAGCCATAGGCGATCGTCCACAGCGCGAGAAAACTCGCAACCTCCAGGTAGCGCCACTGCTGGCTGTAGAGAAACACCGGCAGCCCCACCACAAACCACACATCGCGCGAACCGAACAGGAAGATGCGCGCCAGCGCCATGAGATTGATGGCGCGCGTTTTGGCAAACAGTTCGCGAAATGACTTCGATGCTTTGGCCTTGCCAAGCGCGCGCGGCAAACTGCTGGCGCCGGCCAACAGCGCGACCGCCAGCACGGCGGCCATGAGCCATAGTGCCGGTCGGAATCCCAAGGTCTCGAGCAACACACCGCCGAGGAAAAAGCCGATGCCCTTCATGGTGTTCTTCGAGCCGGTGAACCACGCCACCCAGCGAAACAGTTGCCCGCTGCCGCCCTCGGCGCTGGCCTTGATAGCGGATTTGCTCGCGGTTTTCGTCAGATCCTTGGCGATGCCGGCCAAGCCCTGCGCGCATATCACCCACGCCACCGACAGCGGCTGTGTCCACAGCGGTTCGAGCGCCGACAACATAAGCATGCTGCCGATCTGCAGCGTCAGCCCGACCATCAGCATGCGCGGGATACCGAAGCGCGTTGCCAGCCAGCCACCGCCGAGGTTGGCGACAATGCCGGCTGCTTCATACAGCACAAACAGCATCGATAAGGTCAGCGGTGTAAAACCTTGATGGTAGAAATGCAGCAACACCAGCATGCGCAGCGCGCCATCGGACAGCGTGAAGCCCCAATAGCAGGCGGTGACTACCAGGTAGTTGCGCAGCGCCGTCATCGGCCGGCCTTGTCCATCACGATGTTGGCAAGATCCACCATACGGCAGGCGTATCCCACTTCGTTGTCATACCAGGCATAAACCTTGAGCAGCGTGTGATCCGTCACCATCGTGCAGAGGCCATCGACTATCGCGCTGCGCGTATCGTTGACATAGTCGACCGACACCAACGGCCGCGTCTCGAAGCCAAGGATGCCCGCCAGCGGCCCGTCGGCGGCACGACGGAACAGCTCGTTCACTTCGCTCTCGGTGACCGGCCTGCTCATCTCGAACACACAATCGGTGAGGCTCGCATTCAACACCGGCGCGCGCACTGCGTGGCCGTTGAGTTTGCCTTCGAGTTCGGGGTAGATCAGCGCTATCGCGGTGGCGCTGCCGGTGGTGGTTGGCGCCAGCGACAACATCGATGAACGTGCGCGACGCAGATCCTTATGCGGCGCATCGACCATTACATTGGTATTGGTCGGATCATGAATGGTGGTGATTTGCCCGTGCCGAATGCCTATCGTTTCGTGTAAGACCTTGACCACCGGCGCGAGGCAATTGGTCGTACACGACGCGGCGGTCAGCAGATGGTGACGGTCAGGCTCGTAACAATGGTCGTTCACCCCGACCACGACATTCAGCGCGCTGCCGTCTTTCACCGGCGCAGCCACAATGACCTTCTTCACGCCGCGCGAGAAATAGTCTTCGAGCTGCCCGCGGGTCAAAAACTTGCCGGTGCATTCCAGCACCAGCTCACAACCGAGCTCACCCCACGGCACTGCGCCCGGTGTCGCTTCGGCACTGAAGCCCATGCGGCGGCCATCGATACTGATGGTGTCGCCATTGTGGGTCTCGATGTCTGAGCGCCACCTTCCATGCACACTATCGAACTCGAGCAGATGCGCGGTGGTCTCGGCAGCGCCTTTCAGTTCGTTGAGGTGCACGACCTCGAGGCGATTGGCGGCACGGGGGTCGGTCGCTGGCCGATACAGCCCACCCATCGCCGCGCGTAATGCCAGCCGGCCGATACGCCCCATGCCATTGATCCCGACCCGCATTACGAACTCTCCGCTGATTCAGGCCCGCAGTTTATTTCAACCATTGAACGGAATTGTTACAGCGGAGCGGCGCGGGTCCAAAGGTGCGTCCGGGATTGCCCCTTGCTCGGCCCGCACCTGTATCCCTTTTGTCCAGCCCGACGTCCAAGAGCCAGAGTCGTCACACTCCGCGTGTGATCGATAACGACGGCAACCGTCTGTTCGCCACCCGCGTGTGGTGGCTCGCACGACACCACAACGCTTATTGGGCAGCCTGGACACTCACGGCGCTGCCCATGGAGGGTCACCAACCATGAAAATTCCATGCTTCACCCTGTGTCTCAGCTGTATGGTGGTGTTTGCAGTCATCTGCCTCACAGTTGCCATCTTCATGCCGGGCTGTTGAGAAGCGGTCTCAAAATTATCGGAGAACCTCATGACATGCATTCTTGTCGATAGCGGTCCACATGCCATCACCGGCCATGTGGTGGCCACGCTGCTGGCCCGCGCGATGGGCGAGCAAGCCATCGTGCTTTGTCCTGGCCTCGCCTTGAACACGCTGCCGGCTGCCGCCCGCGACATGTTGATAGCCAACGGACTTCATTTTGCGCCGCCACCTACCGCGGTAACGGACCGCCCCGCGTCAGCGTGCGTCGATATGACGGTCGCGCTCAACAAACCCGATGCCACGCATCGCGCACCGCCACAAAGCCGCTTGGTTGATTGGTCCATTTTGCCGCCGCTTGGTGCGGTTCTACTGGCCTTGGAGGGTGGCGATAGCGACGCGCTCAACGCGCTGGTCGAGCAGGTGCAGGGTCGCGTGACGATATTCAAAGCGCTGTTCGACCTGCCCGAGGCCGTGCCATCGCAGGAGTTTCATGGCAGCGTACGCACCCGCAATCTGGCTGCAAGCACACGTTTTTATGCATGGCTGCTGGACTGCTGGCCCAAGGAATGGACGCATCGTTACGCGACCTTCATCCGCGAAGATCTCGGGGTCAATTTTGTGCTGCTCGTAGCAGACGACATGCAGTTACATCACGATACGTTGTACCACCTCGGCATCGGCGTGGCGGATCGCGCCGCCGTCATCGAGGCCTATCATCGCGCTGTGAAACTCGGCGCCAGCGTCTCGAAACCGCCGCGTACGACCTGGCGCGGCACACCGTTGCATGAGCTCTGGCTGCAGGACCCGGATGGCAATCTCGTTGAGGTTTATGCGCGCCTCACCGGCGCAGAACTGGCAGAAATGCCGCAGGACATGGCACCCGTTTTTCTGGTGCCCGGGACCTAGTGTTCTAGCGGCACACCGGTGGCGCGCGCTGGAAGGGCACCGGCAAGTCGGCACTATGGGTGTCGATAAGTGGCAGCGTAGCGCTGGCCGGCCATGCGTCGTAGCCAGCCACCCAATCTTTCATCCACGGCGGATCGGGCTCGTGGCGCGGGTTGTAACCAGGCATGAGCGCGCGTAGCAAAGGCGGTGCAAGATGCCGCAACAACGAGCCGACTTCGACAACGGTTTCACCAAGCCGGCGCATACTGCACAACTCACCGTCCTTTCTGAGCGCGGTTGCCAGCGTCAGCAAGGCAAAACCGAGCAGATGAACCGCGCTTTGCACAATACCGAAAACACGTGGCAGGTAGCCGCCCCCATAAGCCATAAAAGCATCATAGGCGACCGTCTTGTGCTCGGTCTCCTCGACCATATGCATGAGCCAGAACGAAGCAACATAGGGACAGGCATCGCCGAATAACTGACGGCGCCGGCTGATCAGCCAGGCAGTGAAACCATTGGTCGCCGTTTCAAATCCGAGCGTAAAAGCGAGACGTGCACGCAACGGGCGCCTGGCAAGTTTTGCGTAAGCGGCCGCCAGCCGCGCCTCAACCGCCGCGAGCTCCGGGTAACCATTGGTTTTCACCCGGTCATTGAAGCGCCGGTGACATTCGTAATGGCGCGCTTCCTGGGCGTTGAATGCACGCATGTCAGCGGCGAGTGCCGGATCTCTAATCTGCGCGAGCACATCCTGCATGACCTTGATCATGAATGGCTCGACATAGGGCATCGTCAGCGAGAAACCATTAAACAGATGGGAACGCACGACA
>CAMCBY010000278.1 GCA_945873015.1 Klebsiella pneumoniae | reverse complement strand
TGACGAAGTGCAGCGCCTGGTCACGCTCGGTGCTGCGACGCTGGTGGCATTTGTTGCGCTCGATGCGTTCGTGCAATTGATCTGGCGGCGCGATCTGTTCGGTTATCCGCTTGAGCACAGCGCGTTGACCGGCGTGTTCCATCCTAAACAGCGGCTCGGTCTGATCCTTGCGGTGTTCGCGCCGCTCTACATCGATGGCGTGCTGCGCTGGTGTCGCATCCACCCGAAACTGTGGCTGCTGCTGGTGCCGCTGCTGGTGGTGGTGCTTATGTCCTTGAAACGCAGCGCCTGGATCATGCTGGGATTCGGTCTGCTGAGTTATCTCGCGCTGCATGTACGCCTGCGGCGACTCAACTGGCGTGGCCGCCGCGTTGCGATGTTTGCCACGCTGCTGGTGGTGGCGGGTGCGCTGGCGGCGATGAATCCAAACCTGCGCACGCGCTTAAGCGACACCTCGGGGCTGTTCTCGACCAATGCCGCGAGCATCGATCAGGCGACCGCCTATCGCCTGACCTTGTGGCGCACCGGCGCACATATCTTTGCCGACCACTGGCTGACCGGCATCGGTCCGCGCGGCTTTCGGCACATCTATGCTGAATATGCCGCAGCGGATGATTTCTGGATCAAGCGTATCGGCAGCGGCCAGACCCATCCGCATCAATTCATGCTCGAGGTTGCTGTCGAGACCGGTGTGCTCGGGCTGGCTGCCTACCTGGTGTTTTTCGGCTGTCTGTTGCGGCTGTTATTGCGGCCCACACCTGGGCGGGAGCTGCCGGTGTGGCTGCTCGGCGCGGCAATCGCATGGTTGCCGCTCAATGCCCACCTCGCGTTCTACGGCGGCTACTGGTCGAGTCTCGCGTGGATGCTGCTGGCGATTGGGCTCGCCGAGGCGCGTCCACCGCGCCCCGCCGCGTCGCCAGAATCACTCTGAGCGGGGTTTGCGCGGGCGGCGCGCTTTGAGCGTGCTGCGCTCAGCGGCGAAGTGCTGCTTGTCATCCGCCGCGCGCGGCAGCACGCAACCCCAATCGAGTTCTTCGTCCTGGTTGTAGCGTTTGCCGAGCTGCCAGGCGATTTGCGCGCGCGCGAGTTCGAGGCCGAGATAGAACGCATGCGGACCATCGGCCTCGACGCCGAGCGCGGTGAACACCTCATAGGGGTCGCGTGCGGTGTGCAGGCCGTGACGGTTGTAGATATGAAAGCCCTCGGCGCTGATCTGGATACGGAAGTTGTCGTCACTGACCTCGCGCGCGAATTCGGCGATTTCCTGCGCGTTGTACGGGAACGGATGACGGTCGTGTAAGGCCATCAGGGACTCATCGAGATGGCGCGGCGGCATGTTGTCCTCGCGTGCGGCAAACATCACACGCCGTGCCCGATCGACCTCACGCACCACAGTTACGCAATGGCGGCTGACCTCGGTGGTGAGCAGACCGGTGATGCGTAGTTCCGAGACGATGCCGAGCAGCAGGGTGTTCAAACCCAGGGTATCGGTGTGGGTGAGTTCGGACAGATTGCCGATGCCCATCAGAATCTCGATATCGGGGTAGCGCTCGCGCAGCGCTGCGTAGCGCATCACCGAGCGGGTGAAACCGTGGTGTATCGGGTCCAGCACCGGATCGGCGAAGAACGGTCGACCGAGTTTGGCAAAGGTCTCGATGGTGCGATGAAGGTCATCCATATCGCCGGGGTGCTCGGCTATCAGCACCGGCGTACAGGCGCTGTCGGCAACCAGATCAAGCGAGCGGCCGGTGAGCGAGAACACATAATCGGCACCGGCGGCGATGGCGCGCTTGAGTTCGCCGCGGTCGAGCGAATCGACGCTGACCTTGATGCCGGCCGCATGCACGGCGTGCACACAATCTTCGAGATGGACGAAGGGGGTGGCCGGCAGACAGCCGATGTCGACCACGTCGGCGCCGTCGGCGCGGTACTTAAGGGCCTGCGCCAGCACGTCATCGACGGTGCCGTGTGGCGCATGGACGATTTCGGCGAACAGGGTGATATCGGTCTGGCCGATGTCGCGCGGCCGCGCGCGCGTGCCGAAATAGGCCGGCAAGTCTTTCAACTCGTCCGGGCCGCGCTCAAAGGGCAGGCCGAAATGGGCGCTGAGTTCGCCGAGATCGCCACGACAACGGCCGGGCACGATGACCTTGTCGAAACCGGTGACATCGCCGAGCCGCCGTTTCAGCATGGCCGCGGTCAGTAGTGCCGCGACATTGATGCCTGGCACTCGAATCTCATAGCTGAAGCTGCGGCCCACCATCGACGACAGCACCCGCGCCAGGCTTTTCTCGGCCAGATGGCCGGTAATAAATAACAGACGTTGATTCATGGTGTCGCGCCTGACGGCTGAAGGGCTGCGCCGCTCGGGGTCCGTGACCACCCTGGCTGGCGCTCAAAGCTTGTTTGCTTTGCGCCGCTAAGGGGAGGGAGAGCCTGTTCCGTGCGCTGAAGGGTCAAACTCGCTCGCGCCCCTTGTTCCGGCTCGCTCGCTGGTCTAGTTTTTGATTGACAGATGTATCAAGCCAAACCGGTTCGGAGGATGATTTATGTTCGATTCTGAAAAGGCTACCGTTGATAAACTGCTGCATGCAGATGACGGCTTTCGACGTCTTTATAACAAGCATAGCGTTCTCAATGCAAAGGTCGATCAGGCGCAGGCCGGCAAGGCTGCGATGGACGACATCCAACTCGAATTACTCAAAAAGGAAAAGCTGCTGCTGCGTGATCGGATGCAGGCCATGATTCACGCCCACAGCGCCCGACCATAGCTCCTAACCTTCGCCAACGCGCGACCTTGGCTCGCTCAAGGTCGCGCACCGCGCGCCACCTTTCCCCTCACCCGCACCAATCCACCGTTTCACGGCGGGCCTAAACGCGCTAGTTTTGTATTCTCAATAGAGCACGCGCCGTGGCGGCGCGGCCGTAACGCGTGGAGTGCAAGGCGCGATGGATTATCAGTTTCTCGAAGTTGCCGACGACCGCGGCCTGCTCAAGGTCACCATCAACCGCCCGGCCAAGCGCAATGCGCTCAGTCAGGGCGTGCTGGCGGAATTGCGCCGTTGTTTTGAAAGCGCCGCGGCACGCGAGGATCTGTGCGCGGCGGTGTTGCGCGGCGCCGGCGAGCGCTGTTTTGCCGCCGGCGGTGACCTGCAGGAATTCGACGACATGCGCTCGCGCGAACAGGCCGAACGTATCGGTGTCGATTCCTGCGCAGCGCTCGACGCCATCCGCCATTTCCCGGTGCCGGTGGTGGCGCTGTTGAATGGCGATGCGCTGGGTGGAGGAGGCGAGCTGGCGGTCGCCTGCGATATCCGCGTGGCGGCCAATCATGCGCGCATTGCCTTCGTGCAGGGCACGCTCAACATCGCGCCGGCGTGGGGCGGTGGCTCGGATCTGATGCGCCTGGTTGGCCCGGCGCAGGCACTGCGGCTGTTATGCCGCGCCGATCTGGTGGCGGTAGACGAAGCGCTCGCACTGGGTCTGATCCAGGGCTATTGCCCGGCCGGGCAGGCCTTTGAGGCCTATTGTGAGGATTTCCTCGCACCCTTTCGCGAACGCAAGCCGCAAGTCACGCGCGCCTTCAAGGCGCTCGCCCGCGCGCAGCGCGAAGGCATGGCACCGGACGCCGTGCGCAAACTTGAAAATGCTTTGCTGGTCGAGACCTGGTGCCATAACGATCACTGGGAGGCACACGACCGCGTATTGGCACGCATCAAAGCCTGAGCGGCCGGTCGGTCGGCACTAATCCGCCCTATACTCTGCGCGGCATTTGATTGAACCAGCCGGAGGGGCGGTGAAACTGCAGCAGCTGCGCTATATCTGGGAAGTGGCCCGTCACGGCTTGAACGTGTCAGCCACCGCCGAAAGTCTTTACACATCCCAGCCCGGCGTCAGTAAACAGATCCGCCAGCTCGAGGACGAACTCGGGGTACAGATTTTCCAGCGTAACGGCAAACATCTGACCGAGGTCACGCGCGCCGGCACGGCGATCATCGAAGTGGCCGGGCGCATCCTGGGTGAGGTGGAGAACATCCGCCGTATCGCCCAGGAGAACAGCGACAGCGGCCGTGGCAGCCTCTCCATCGCCACCACCCACACCCAGGCGCGCTACGTGCTGCCGCCGACCATCAAGAGTTTCATCGGCAAGTACCCGCAGGTCGCGCTGCATATGCATCAGGGCACGCCGCTGCAGATCTCGGAACTGGCGGTCAACCGCACCGTCGATTTTGCGATTGCGACCGAAGCGCTGGAGCTGTTCGACAACCTGGTGATGCTGCCCTGTTATCGCTGGAACCGCAGCATTATCGTGCCGGTGGGCCATCCGCTGACGACAGTGCAGCCACTGACTTTGGCCGCCATTGCCGCCTATCCCATCGTCACCTATGTGTTCGGTTTCACCGGCCGCTCGCAGCTCGACGACGCCTTCACCGCCGCTGGTGTCGAAGCGCGGGTCGCGTTTTCGGCGGTCGATGCCGATGTCATCAAGACCTACGTGAAACTGGGTTTAGGCGTCGGCATCGTTGCCACGCTCGCCTATGATGCGGTCGAGGATCATGATCTTGTCGCGCTGCCGGCCAGTCATCTGTTCGATTACAGCGTGACCAAGATAGGTTTCCGCCGTGGCGCGTTCCTGCGCAATTACATGTATGACTTCATCGAACTGTTTGCACCCCATCTGACCCGCGAGGTGGTGGAGGCCGCGATAGCCGCGACCACGCGGGAGGAGTTCGACAAACTGTTTGAGCGGGTGGTGTTGCCGGAGCACTGAGGGGGGAATGTAATGTGCGAACGAATTCGCCTGTAGGTGCGAATTCATTCGCACATTCAAGTCGCCTCAATTCTCGCGCTGCGGCACCAGCTTGGAAGGCACAAACGTGCCGTGCGAGGATAAATCGGTAAACCGCAGCACCCCGCCATCGAGCGGCTCGATGATGAGATGCATGCGCGACACATCGCGCAGCGCGCCGTCGACCACGATGTTGCACACCGAATCGCGACCGATGATGTTCTTGCCCGCTTCGATGCGGTGCACATGGCCAAATTCGTCGACCAGCTCGCGCACCGCACCGTTGCGGAATACGAACGGGTGTTTCGACAGACGCAGGTCGAATTCGGTGTCGAACGGTGGCTTGATGCTGACCGCTTCGCCCTTGGGCAGGCGGGTCAGGGCGGCATTCGGCAGCGGCTCTACCGGCATCTCCAACGACACCGAATCGAAAATGCTGGTTTCCTTGAACTGATCCTTGGTCTCTTCCAGCGGCGACAGCACCTCGCGCGCCTGGCCCTGCTTGCCGGTTTCTTTGAGTTTGACCTTATAGGTCTGCTTGATGACGTCCTGGCGCGAGCGCAAGTACTGCATGTACTTCACCACCGCCACGCGGCGCAACTCGTCGTAGGCCTCGTCTTCCAGATTCAGCGCCTTGAAGATGCTGCGCCAGTCGTAGTCGTTGGAGAACACCTGGATGTCGATTTCGCGCACCAGACGCCCGATCTCGCCGGGCTGCTCAATCGAGCGCGACAGGATATCGACAAAACGTTTCTCAACCGCCTTGATGCTTTTCGCCTCGCGTTTGAGTTCGTCGGGGCTGAGCATGATGAGATCGGCGAGTTTGGTGGCCGGCACATTGGTGCGACCACCGAGTGCGAATTCGAATTCGGCGAGAGTGTGAAAAGAGATCTCCTCGCCGTTGATAACGAGGGCGAGCGCCTTACTGAAGAGCCGGTCCAGCATGGTTGAATTTCTGCCTGGATTGTTCGAAACCACGGGCCCCCAAGTGCGGCCCTGCCCGTGGTGCGCGTTCTCTGCCACCCGGGCCTGCGCCCGTGTGGTCGGCGCATTATAGGGACAGGAATATCTCCCGAGCCATGGCCGCGTGGCAAGCGTGATGCCGGTCTCACACTGAACCATGGCTCAGCGCAGCAGTGCCGCGCACTCAGCCGGCGGCGCCTGCG
>CAMCBY010000277.1 GCA_945873015.1 Klebsiella pneumoniae | reverse complement strand
CTACCGCGCGGCGGGGTCATGGGGCATCGAAAACCGTGTTGAGTGGCGGCCGCACCCGCCAACAGGTGCGGCCACCCAACTCAAGACGCCTGCGCGGCGGCGGCGGCTTCTGCCGCGATGGCGGCCTGCACGGCGGGCCGGGCGTGCATCGCAGTCAGATAGGCGCCGATGGCGGCAAGCCCATCGAGACTGACGCCAATCTTCTGGCACAGGGTCAACGCCCAGGTCAGATAAGCGTCGGCAATCGTGAAGCGTTCACCCACCACGAACGGGCGCCCGGCCAACTGGCCGTTGATATAGGCCAGTTTTTTGTCCAGCAGAGCGCGGCCCCAGGCTTTGGCCTCGGCCGGCGAATCCGGCGCGAACATGAGGTAGAAACACAGCTTGTGGACCTCGGTGCCAACGTAATTGACCCACTCGACCACGCGGTAACGTTCCTCACTACCGACGGCGGGCAGCAGGCCCGAAGCCGGCGCGGCATCGGCCAGGTATTGCAGTACGGACGGGCCTTCGGTCAATACCGCGCCGCCTTCGATACGCAGCGCCGGCACCTGGCCTTTGGGCGCGATGGCAAGAAAATCGCCGCCGTCGGCGGTGCGTTTGGTGGCCAGGGTCACCGCAATCAAATCGATGCTGAGACCGGCCTCACGGGCGGTGATGTGGCTGGCGAGCGAGCAGGCAAAAGGCGAAAAAAAGAGTTGCATGGGAGTGCCTCGGTGATGGGGTGGTTTAATTATGTACTAGAACGTACAAAATAAAACAGCCCCTCTCAGACGATCACCGTCGCGCCCCTGCGCAGGCGACGATCAGGCCTCCGGCAGGCTGCGCGGACTCGCCAGCCACTTCAACAGCGGCACCCAATATTCGCGGTCTACGGCACTCGCCGAGGGGGGCAGTTCGAAGATCGACAGGCCCTTTTCGGCGGCCTTGAGATATGCCGTGCTCTGGCGCAGCCAGGTCAGGAACGGGAAGCGGCGACCCGAGGGCAGCTTCTGATCCATGAGGAAGTCCTCGAGGTCGTCCGAAGTGCGGGCGCCGTCGCGCACGCGGCTCGCCACGGTACAGATCTTCACGTCGTTCTCGACCAGCGGTCGCACTTCGCGCAGTTCGCCAAAAAAACGCTGCGCGGCACGGATATCCACCGGTGACGGCACCACGGGCACGATGGCGGTCTGAGCCTTGCGCAGCAGCGCGGCGAGGGTATCGCCATGCGTACCGGCGGGCGCGTCCATGATCACGATGTCGGTACTGCGCGGCACGCGCAGGGGGCCGTTAGCGGCATCGACTGCGCCGATTTTCGCTGCCGTGGCGCTGCGCTGTCGCAACCAGTCCACGCTGGAACCTTGCGGGTCATAGTCCGCCAGCACCACCTTGGCGCCCGCGGCGGCGTAATACCCGGCGAGATTGGTCGCCACCGTCGTCTTGCCGCTGCCACCTTTGGCGTTGAGCACCACTATCGCGCGCATCGCGAGCCCCCTTAAGGGTTTTCCTGTCGAGTTTCACTGGCCGGCGCTGTGTCGGCGCCGCCGCTTGCGTCCTTCGCGCCCTTCAGGCCGCGCTTTGTTTCACCGCATGATCGCGGCGCTCCATCATGCGTTCAATGACCGGGTTGAGCAGCAACTCCATCGCAAACACCATCTTGCCGGCGGGCACCACGATGGTATCCGGACGCGACATGAACGAGCCCTGCAGCATTTCCAGCAGGTAGCGATAATCCGGGTTGATCTTGCGCCGGTTGGCAATCTTCACTACCACCATGCTCTCGTCGTTGGACGGAATCTCACTGGCGGTGAAGGGGTTGGAGGTATCGATGGTCGGCACGCGCTGAAAGTTGACGTCGGTGCGCGAGAACTGCGGACAGATGTAGTGCACGTAATCGGGCATGCGCCGCAGGATCATCTGGGTGGCGGCCTCAGCCGAATAACCCCGCACCGCGCGGTCGCGGTGAATCTTCTGGATCCATTCGAGATTGATGATCGGCACGACCCCGATCAAGAGGTCGACGAAGCGCGCGATATTGGCCGCATCATCGACGAAGCCGCCGTGCAGGCCCTCGTAAAACAGCAGATCGGTCTCGCGCGGCAATGGCTGCCATTCGGTAAAGGTGCCGGGTTTGCTGTCCAGACGCCGCGATTCTTTGCTGGTATGTACGTAGTAACGGCGCTTGCCGAGGCCATTCTCGCCATAGGTGCGGAACAAGGTCTCGAGCTCGTCGAGCAGATTACCGTCGGGGCCGAAGTGGGTAAGAGTCTTGCCTTGCAGGGCGGCCTTTTCGACCTCCCATTCCATCTGCTTGCGGTCATAACGATGGAAACTGTCGCCCTCAATCACGGCCGGATTGAGGCCTTCGCGCTGAAAGATGCGCTCAAAGGCAGTCTTGACGCTGCTGGTGCCGGCGCCGGACGAGCCGGTCACGGCTACGATGGGATGCAGTTCGGACATGGGCTGTCTTGTATATCGTTCGAAATGCAGGCTCGTCAGTATTGTAGGGGCAAGACCGACGGCCAGCCACCGTTGGCCATGGCCTTGGGTGCGGATGCAAAAAAAATGCTTGGCGGGCACACTAGCACGATGCGCCAGAGGACCATCGCGGACCGCGAAATCTACCACAGACTACTTGGCTTCGTGCGCCCCTACTGGCGCCAGTTCGGTTATGCGGTGGCCGCGATGATCGCCCTGGCAGCCACCGAGTGGATGCTGCCGGCGCTGCTCAAACCGCTGATCGACAAAGACTTCGATATTGTCCACGGGCGCAATGTATATGCCACCGGCGGGTTTCTGGTGGGACTGTTTGCACTCCGCGGTCTGCTCAACTACATCGACATGTTTGCTCTGCAGTGGGTGGCCCAGCGCACTATCGCCGACTTGCGCATGGCGATGTTCAAGACGCTGGTGCGCCTGCCGGCAAGTTTTTTCGACAGTCGTTCCAGCGGCGAACTGATCTCGAAATTCACCTTTGACGTGACCCAGGTCGCGCAGGCCGCGACCCGCGTCATCGAAGTGCTGATCAAGGACACCGCCATCATCACGGTGTTGTTGGGTTACCTGTTCTACCTCAACTGGCACCTGGCCTTGCTGCTGGTGCTGTTCGCGGCGCCGATAGCCATCATCGTGCGGCGCGCCTCGCAGCGCATGCGCCAGATGAGCCGCCGCCTGCAGGAGTCGGTCGGCGCCATCAACCAGGTCACTGAGGAAGCGGTGCGCGGTCACCGCGAGATCAAGGTGTTTGACGGTTACGCCTACGAGACACAACGTTTTGATCGCGCCATCAATGACGCGCGAAAATTCCATATGAAGGTGGTGGGATCGAGCGCGACCATCGTGCCGCTGATCCAGTTGTGTGTGTCTTTCGGCATCGCATTGATGGTGATCCTGGCGGTCAATGCCGCGGCCGACGGCACCATGACCCGCGGTGACTTCATTGCCTTCGTCACCGCCACCGCGCTGGTCCTGCCGCCGACCAAAAGGTTGGCCGGGGTCAATGAATTCCTGCAGCGCGGGCTGGCCGCGGCCGATTCCATATTCGCGCTGGTGGATGTCGAACCCGAGGTCGACCAGGGGCGCGCCGAGACCCGGCTGCGCGGCGAGATAAAGTTTGAACATGTGACCCTGCGCTACGGCGAGCGCACAGCGCTGGACGACATCAACCTCGATATCGGCGCTGGCGAGACCGTCGCACTGGTCGGTCGCTCGGGAGGCGGCAAGACTTCGCTGGTCAATCTGGTGCCGCGTTTTTATCCGCTCTGCAGCGGCCGCCTGCTGGTCGATGGCCTGCCGGTCGAGGATTACACACTAGCCAGTCTGCGCCGCCATATTGCCTACGTCGGTCAGCACATCGTGCTGTTCAACGACACCATCTATAACAACATCGCCTATGGCGCCCTGCGCACGGTCGAGCGCGCCGAGGTTGAGCGGGTCGCCGCCGAAGCCCAGGTCAGCGCTTTTACCGACGGTCTGCCGCTCAAGCTCGATACCTTGATTGGCGAGAACGGTGTGCGTTTGTCCGGCGGCCAGCGCCAGCGTGTGGCGATTGCGCGGGCGCTGTTAAAGGACGCGCCGATCCTGATCCTCGATGAAGCGACCGCCGCGCTCGATAACGAAGCCGAGCGCCTGGTGCAGGACGCTTTGAACACGGTGCGGCGCGGCCGTACCAGCCTTATCGTCGCGCATCGCCTTTCAACCATCGAACAGGCCGACCGTATTGTGGTGCTGGATGGCGGCCGGATAGTCGAGAGCGGCACCCACGCTCAATTGCTGGCCGCCGCCGGTGCCTACGCACGGCTTTATTCGGCGGGCTTTGAGGATCTTCCTGTAGGTGCGAATTCATTCGCACATTAGAAAATCACCCCCCGCCGCCGCGCCACCCCATGAATGTGCGAATGAATTCGCACCTACAACGGGCGGGGTTTGAAGTTTTTCACCCGGCGACGCAGGACCTGCGCATCGACGCCGCCGCGTCCGTAGCGTAACTGCCCATAGAGGCGCGTGATGGTGCGCACTTCGGCGGCGAGATCGCCCCGCATGCGGCTCACTCTGTCGGCGAACGCCAGCGGCGGCTCGCTTGCGCCGCGTGTAAAACCGATGCGCGCGAGTTTGGCGCAGAACGCCGCGTAGGCGGCGCTCAGAGGATCGCGCGGCACGCGCGCGGCGCGCCACAACAGGACCCCCAGCGCGCTCGTCACCAGGGCCAGCGCCACAGTCAGCCCAATCACCAGCGAACCGTAGTTGATGTCCTTGAAACCGAACTGCTCGAACAGACTCTTCTGCTGGGTGGTGGTATAGCCCAGCACCCACTGGTTCCAGCCATAGGTGATGGCGTCAAAAGAATCGCGCAGGCGCGTCCACAGACGGCCACTCAGGGCGTCACGCGCGAAGCCGGCGCTGGGTGCGCCGCGCGGGCTGGCATCGGCGAAACCGAGCGACACGCGGTTGGGTGCGACCGTCGCGGTGGGGTCGACCCGCACCCAGCCACGCCCGTCCAGATAGACCTCCGCCCAGGCATGCGCATCACGCTGGCGGATGACCATATATTCGCCCACTTCGTTGTATTCGCCGCCTTGATAGCCGGTCACCACCCGCGCCGGAATGCCGGCGGCACGCATCAACACCACGAAGCTCGCCGCAAAGTGTTCGCAGAAACCTTCATGGGTGGTGAACAGGAAATCGTCTACCGAGTCGCCGGGCAAGGCCGGTGGGGTGAGGGAGTAGGAAAATTTCTCGGCACGGTAGAAAGCCAGCGAGCGCTCGATGATGGTATCCGCATTGGCGTTCTCGGCACGCCATTGTTCGGCCAGCGCACGCGCACGCGGATGGTGACCGCGCGGCAGTTCCAAGGCGGCGGCACGCTCAGCTGCGCTCAATGCGAGCATGCGATATTCGACCGCCGAGTCGAGGTCGTAGCGCATGCGCTTGCGCACCGGCAGGCGCGTTTTCAGCGCGTAGTCCGCCGTTTGAATCACGCCGCTGGACTTGCCGGTGACGACGTCGAGACCGAGCAGCCAGCGTTTGCGGTGCGGTTCGAGGGTGACGGTATAGAAATAACGCTCGCCGCGCTGTTCCACCGGCGTCGGACCGTCCGCGAACGCCGCGGCGCTCCAGGTGCGACCATCACTGTGCCATAACACCGGCCCGCGCCAGTAGCGTGCGCGGGCGCGGGGTTCCGCGCCGTGGAACTGCACACGAAAGGCGATTTCGTTGGACATGCCGAGACGCGTGATCTCGCCTATCGTCATGGTGTCGCTCAAACCCGTGACGGCGTCAAAGGCGTCCTGCGGCAGGCCCCACAAAGGGCCGGGGATACGTGGGAACAATACAAACGCGAGCAGCATCAACGGCACCGCCTGTGTGGTCATGGCCGCTGACAGGCGCAGCATGCCGCGCGTGTGGCGATAGGCTGGCGGCGTGTTGTACTGAATGAGGACGGTGGTCGCGCCGACGACCACGCCGAGCATATAAAGCG
>CAMCBY010000276.1 GCA_945873015.1 Klebsiella pneumoniae | reverse complement strand
GTGAGCAAGGAAGCGAACGACACCGCGACTGCCTTCATCCGCGCCAAGATTCACGCCATCGTGAAGGACCCGGCGGTTGCCGCCAAGTTGTCACCGCACGATCTCTACGCCAAACGCCCGCTGGCGGTTGACGGCTACTACGAGACCTTCAATCGCGACAATGTCACCCTGGTGGACGTCAAGGCGGCGCCCATTGTCGCGCTGACCGAGACCGGCATCCGCACCGCAGCGCAAGAGATCCCGGTAGACGTCATCATCTTTGCCACGGGTTTCGATGCGGTCACCGGCAACTATCTCAAGATTGAAACCATCGGGCGGCACGGTCGTCGTCTTCAAGACAAGTGGGCTGACGGACCGCATGGTTTCATTGGCATGACCATTGCCGACTTCCCGAACCTGTTCATGATTTTCGGGCCTTTTGGCCCCTTCACCAGCCAGCCACTGGTGCACGAGTATCAAATCAACTGGATGACGGACCTCGTCGCCCATGCCGAGGCCCGCGGCCATCGCAGTATCGATACCGATGCGAC
Source organism: Klebsiella pneumoniae (assembly GCA_945873015.1). Taxonomy (GTDB): domain Bacteria; phylum Pseudomonadota; class Gammaproteobacteria; genus JADJYF01. The sequence goes on along the minus strand of CAMCBY010000276.1, from coordinate 5,434 downwards.
AATCGAAGACGCCTGGGTGCAAGTGTGTGAGGACGGCATGGCACAAACTCTGTTCCCGCAGGTCGACAGTTGGATCAACGGCGCCAACGTGCCCGGCAAACCCCGCGCAGCGATGTTCTACATGGGCGGCATGGCCGCCTACCGCTCAGAACTCGAACGTATCGTTGCGTCGGACTACGCGTGTTTTCGTTTCGGTTGATGGTAGCGGGCATGTAGCGCTGGACTCAGGGTAGAGCCTCGCGCCGTACTGTCGCGCGGCGTATTGTTTCTATCAGCGGCAAGGAGCGAACAAGCGTGGAACCTCATTCGGACCAGGGCAAAATCTTTGCCCCGTGGGAGCGCAGCTTCAATCGCCTGTTGACGCCGTTCGAGGAATTTATTCATCGCCAGACCACCAGCGGGCTGTTGCTGATGGGCACGGCGCTGATCGCGCTGGTCATTGCCAACAGCGGTCTGGCCGAGCCCTACAAGCACATTCTGCATATACCGCTGGGTATCGAAGTCGGCGACTGGGCGCTGCGCATGTCGCTTCATCACTGGGTGAACGATGGCTTGATGGCGTTGTTCTTTTTCGTCGTCGGCATGGAACTCAAGCGCGAGATGCTGGTGGGCGAACTGGCCGATCTGCGCCAGGCGGCCCTGCCGATTTTCGCCGCCATCGGCGGCATGGTGGTGCCTGCACTGATCTATGTCGCCATCAATCCTGCCGGTGACGCTGCGCGTGGTTGGGGGATCCCGATGGCCACCGACATCGCTTTCGCGGTCGGCGTGCTGGTCTTGCTCGCCTCCCGTGTGCCGAAAACATTGATCACTTTTCTGGTCGCGCTCGCGATCGTGGATGACCTTGGCGCGGTGCTGGTGATTGCGCTGTTCTACACAAAGTCGCTGTCCATGAACTGGCTGTTGGCCGCGGCCGGATTGGTAGCGCTGCTGACCCTGTTCAACCTCGCCGGGATCCGCAAAGTGATCCCCTATTTCCTCGTGGCTGTGCTGTTGTGGTACGCCCTGCTGCAGTCTGGTGTGCATGCCACGCTGGCCGGTGTGCTTGGCGCATTCACAGTGCCGGCACGCCCGAAGTACGATGCGGCGCTGTTCAGCACCTTGGTCAAAAAATTGATGGCGCGCTTCGATGCGAGCTTTCTGTCCGACGCCAACATCATGACCAATGACGAACTGCGTAGCATCGTGCAGACGCTAGGTCACGGCGCGCTGGCGGTGCAGACGCCCCTGCAGCGTCTCGAACATCTCTGGCACTTGCCAGTCGCTTTTGTGGTTATCCCGATCTTCGCGCTGGTCAACGCCGGCATCCCGTTGCAGGTGTCCGCGCTCGCCGACACGCTCCACCACCCCGTCACCCTCGGTGTCACCCTCGGGCTCGTGCTCGGCAAGTTCATCGGAATTACGGGCGCCAGCGCGCTGGCGCTCGGTTTGCGACTCGGGCGCTTGCCGGGCGGCACACGGTTTGTACACATTGCCGCCGTTTCGCTGCTCGCCGGCATTGGCTTCACGATGTCTATTTTTATCGCCGAGCTCGGCTTCGCCGCGCAGCCCGAAGCGCTGTTGATGGCCAAGACCGGCGTGCTGAGTGCATCGCTCTTGGGCGGCACGCTGGGGTTTATCTGGCTGTGGCTGCTTGGTCAGCCGCACAGCGTTGGGGGTGCAGACTCGTAGCAGCGCAGGGTAGACAAAGACATGAAGATGAAAAAAGGGACATTCACGTTTTTTTGCCGGGGCTGCCAAATTTGCCATGCCCCTTTTTGTGGAATGTCCCCTTATCTCGCGGGGGCGCCTTACAGGCCGAGCTTGGGTCTGACCCAGGCGACGTAACGCGCGATGGCTTCGTCAGCCTCGGGAGCACGGCCGGCCATGATCTGGAAGCAGTGCTGCATCTGCGGCCACACCTCGCAGGTGATGTCGACGCCGGCCGCCCGCGCCAGCGCTTCAAAACGCGTCGCGTCGTCGAGCAGGCACTCATCACCGCCGACCTGGATATAGGTCGGTGGCAGCCCGCGCAGGTCGGCAAACAGCGGATTCGCGAGCGGGTCGTGCGGCGAAGCGCCACCGAGGAAGGTGGCCGCCATGGCAAGCGTCAGGTCCTCACTCGCCAGGCAATCATTGAGTGCATTGCTCTTGGTCGACGCACCTTTGGCTTCGAGATCGTACCAGGGTGAGATTGGCATCGACGCAGCAGGCAGTGGCAAACCCTTGTCGCGCGCAGCGAGACACACCGCGGTCGCCAGCGCGCCGCCGGCCGAGTCACCGAGCGTGGCAATGTGCGCAGACTTGTAACCCTGGGCGAGCAGCCAGGCGTAGGCTGCGAGCGTATCGTCGACCTGCGCCGGATGAGTAAATTCTGGCGCGCGACGGAAATGCAGAATGAGTGATTTGCAGCCCACCGCTTTGGCGAAGTGCGCATAGACTTTGCGATGGGAATACATGGAACCCGCCGCGTAGCCACCGCCGTGGGTACACAGCAGCACTCGGTCCTCCGCACAGCCCTGGGGTATCGCCCACATCGCCGTGACACCGCCGGCGTCCACTTCGATGTAGTCCACGCCGCCCGGCTCCGCGGTGAGATCACCCCAGTGGTCAAAGACGTCGCGCACCTCGGCTATGCTCATGTTGGGCTTTTGCGCCATCTCCGCTTTCCATTCGCGGTACAGCACTTTCATCGCTTCGGACTGTGGACTCGCCATGACGACCTCCTGCAGGCGCCGGCGGGTGCCTTGGCCTGAATATATTGTGTGTATGGGGTAGGGGTACGGGCCCAAGTTTAGCCCATCACTGCACTAGTCGGCGCACCACGCCGACCCGGTGCAGCAGCGCGGCGCTGCCGGCCATCACCGCAGCAGGCTACATCCGCACTCTGGCAAAAAAATCGCTCAGCACGCCGTCCTGATGACGACGGCGCCTGTCGTTTATTTTTCGCGCATTTCATCCCACACCAGACCGGCCAGCGGCATGCCGCTAGGCGCCCACTTCGGATCGGCCAGGCGCCGTATGGTTTGACGTTCGGCGATACGGCTCGGATCGCTGTCGCCGGTTTCTGTATAGGGATAGGGAATGTTGCGGCCGCGTTCCACCGCCGGGCGTGCGCCGACCCGCTTATGCCAGGCACTGAGATGCGGATAATTCGCCATGTCCTGTCCCTGCCACTCTGCATATTCAATCCAGGGGAAAAACGAGATATCGGCCAGCGTGTAGTCGTCGCCGGCCAGGTAAGGTTTGTGCGCCAGTTCCTGCTCCAGCACGTCATAGATGCGCGCGGATTCCTGCACAAACCGATCGATGGAATATTGATGGGACTCGGGCGCAAACAAACGATACCAATGTGCATTGCCGAGGTACGGCGCGTGGGTGGCCTGGAAGCTTGACCACTTCAGCACTTCGTAACGAGCCGCGCCTGACGTCGGTAAAAAACGCCCGGACTTTTCCGCCAGATACACACAAATCGCGAAGCTCTCCCACAGCAGCAGTGGGCCACCTTCGGCGTCGTGGTCAAGCAGCGCAGGCAGGCGCCCATTGGGATTTTTCGCCAGGAACGCCGGCTGTTTGTGCTCGCCCGCGTAGGCATTGATCCAATGCCATTGATAGGGCCAACCAAGCTCCTCCAGCATGATCGTGACTTTGCGCGGGCTCGGCGCGCCGTGCGTGAAAACTTCGATCATCGTACCCTCCTTGAGCCTTGGGCTTTGACGCGAGCGTCGCCAATCAGACTGACCGTATAGTCACACACCGGCCGCAGCGCAGACACACGAGGCTGGCTGACACCCGCTTCGGCGCCGCCCACTTGCGGCCACATCATCACCCTGCCGAGGCCACCCGCACCGGTGGCGTGCTCTCGCTGAGTTCACGCGTGACAAAATCGTCGGGCAAATCAAACGCGCGACCGAAACCTTCGTCCATCTGCGTGTATTCGGGGCGCCCCGTGCCGGCCGCCGGCTGCGCAACCGGCGTAGAAAGTGCGACAAACGGCGGTGGGTTCTTGTAGCGCGCGAGCTCCTCAGGCGTGATGCCATTCCGTGCCACGACTTCAGGATCTATCCATGCCTCGGCGTCAATCGCGCTAGCCGAAGTCGATACTTCGAGCACCAGATTTTCCGGCCCACCGAAGTAGATGGACTTGCAGAAACCATGATCGAGCGGCCCGAGCACACGCACGCCCTTCGCACGAATGCGGTCGCGCATTGCATGGAGTTCTTCGTCAGTGTCGCAATTGAAGGCGAGATGCTGCATCGTGCCGGCCGCGCAGGGTTTGACCGGATTGCCAGCGTGCGAGATACCGAAATGTGTCGGAATGTCCTTCACCGACGGCGCACACACGAACGCCACCGAACAACTCGGGTTCAGTTCCATGAACGCATGGAAATAACCGTCAACATTGTGCATCCAGTACAACGCCTTCAGCTTCATGCCTAGCACGTCGGAAAAGAACTCGATCTGCGATTTGACGTCTGCCGTCATGATCGCAAGGTGGTGAACGCCGTTCAGAGTCGACATCGGGAGGCTCCTGGTCGGGAAGATGTGTCGAGTGTGCTGCATGCTGCAGCGCACTTACAATCGTGCAGCCGCTGCTCGCGCGAGCTTGCGTAGCGAGCAGATGATGATGACTGCGCAAGAGCGGCAGCCGAGCCGGCGCCGGGCCTGGCGGCGACCGGAGTGGACGATTTCCGGTCTTTATCCGTCCTTATAGATAGATCCTGTAACCCGCTGAAAGCTCAGTCTGAGTCCGGCGGCCAATCGTCGCTTGCGATGATCTCGATAAACCTGTGCAGATTGCGCGTTGAACGCAAGGCACCCGATTGTCCACGTGAAGCCCCGATCTATTGCTGCGGGGAGAAGGTGAGCAGGGCCTCAAGGATGGCAGCGATAATTTGGCAGCCGCATCCCGTCTTGGAAATGAATATCTGCCGTCGGGGTGAGCGTGGGAAGAGCAACCCGAATGAAGCCGCCTCACCCGATGGAAACGCGGGTTCGGCGAGTACGTATGCATAGGGCGAGAAAAATAATGCCCTCACTCTGATGCCCAGGTGTCCACCCTAGGCATCGTTGCGTGACATCTGTTGCCGGTCGGTGACTGTGTGTTTACACATCGTCCGCGCTCATCCTGAGCGACCCCGCACAGCGTGTGCACGAGGCCGCTCGGGCGCAAGTTATTGCCGGATTACACTGACCGACGCACTGGCAATGTTACCGGACAAATCGGTGGCGACAGCGCTGACAGTGTGACTGCTACCGATGGCGAACTTACGCGTGCTCCATTTACACGAGACACTCGCGGTGCTGGAGCACAGCAGCTTACCGTCACCGTAGACGGCGATCGATCTCATGCCGACGTTGTCCGTGCTGGCCGCAAAGATTGACACGCTCGTACCGATCTTCTGGCCCTGGATCGGATTAGACAGTGTCACCGTGGGCGCCAAGGTATCCGCGG
>CAMCBY010000275.1 GCA_945873015.1 Klebsiella pneumoniae | reverse complement strand
TTCGAGGGCTCGGCATCTTTGCCGTCGCGCACCGATTCCCAATAGGCAAGTTGCGCCAGATCGTGAGGCGTGGTGCGTTCACCGCCACTGCGCATGACAGGCATCGGATCGCTGCCACGGCGCAGTTTGCCCTTCAGTAGTTTCTCCGCATCCGCGCTGCCTTTCTCGTGCAAGGTCCAGCCACCCGTCAAGGCCGGCGCCGCGCTGAGCGGTTGCATCAAACTCAACAAAAGACACAGAGCAGGGACTAGCAGTGCTGGTGACGGCATGGGTTTCGCCTTGAGGGGATAGAGGCGGCGACGGGCATGGGATTGCGATATGCTCAGGCCGCGCTGCGGCATGGTGCCACGGCCCAAGCGGGCCCTCAAGCGCAAGCGACGGGGGAGTTCATTTGATGCTGCCGATAGCCGGCCGCTGCCTGTGTGGTGGCATCACGATGACCGTGCATGAGATTGCCGGCGCGCTCATGTTTTGTCACTGTCGCGCCTGCCGCAAAAGCGTCGGCGCGCCGTTTGTCGCGGCGCTGCCGGTGCCGACCGGCGCATTTTTTTTAAACGACCCGGCGCAGCGCATGGCGGCGTTTCGTATGACGCCGCACATGGCCCGCTATTTCTGTTCGACCTGCGGCAGTGCGCTTTACAGTCAGCGCGACGGCGCAGATACCGTACGCGTGCGCGCGGGTGTATTGGATCTGCCGGCCACGGTGCCGCTAGGCGGACATATCTACTGCGCCGACGCCGCGGGCTGGGATGTCATACACGACACCCTGCCGCGCTATGCCGGCATTGAGCCCGGTCGCACGCCCATCATTACGCAAGAGGAAAACGTTCCATGATCAAAGTCGTCTCGGTGCTGCAACGTAAGCCCGGCCTCGATGTCGAGGATTTTCAGCGCTACTGGTTGACCAATCACGCTGCCATCGTGAGCCGCCTGCCGGGCCTGCGCCGCTACGTGCAGTCTCATACGCTGTTGTCAGGCTATCGCCGCGCCCAGCCGGCTGCCGATGGTCTCGCCGAGCTGTGGTTCGATGACAGCAACGCCCTGCGGGCGCTGAAGGACAGCCCGGAACTCAAAGCGGTGCTCGCCGATGAACCCAATTTCGTCGACATGATGCGTTTCATCCAGGTCCACACCGAAGAACACGTGATCAAGGACGGCCCGATTCCTGCCGGTGGCGTCAAAAACATCGAATTCGTGAAGAAAAAAGCCGCTATGCCCGTGGCGGACTTTCAGCGCCACTGGATAGTCACCCACGGCCCGCTCGGCGCGTCGATCAAGACCGTCACACGTTACGTGCAGAGTCATACCCGCAGCACGGCTTACGGTCGTGGTGCTGATCCGGCGCTGGATGGTTTTGCCTTGACCTGGTTTGAGAACACCGATGCGATGCGCGAGTCGGCGCGCACCGAGGAATATGCCAGGACCCGCGACGACGAGGAGAACTTCCTGACCATTCCGCTCGATTTCATCATTACCCGCGAACACGTCATCGTCGCCTAGGCCTGGAATTACCGCAGGGGCAAATTCATTTGCTCGACGCTCGACCGGGCGTCCAGGACGCTTATGAATTTTCCCCTTGCGATGGCAAGCATGCGTCGCGTCCTCAGCAGAGCGGGATGACGTTTTCGGCGAAGTCTTTAGCTATCTCGCGAATATGTTTCAAGGGCGGCAACAGGCTGACTTCCCGCAAACCGTTCTTTTCCGCGGCGCGGATCTTTTCGGCGACTTCGCTTGGCCCACCGGCGATTGATGTGCCTTCTATCATCTCGGGCGTGACGAACTTGCGTTCGCCCGACGCGAAATAGCTGCAGTGGCCTTCATGAATCAATTGATGACGCTTGTTTGCAGGCACCGGGAAGTTGTCGACGTGATCAACATATTCTTCCCAGATTCCTTTCATGTACTGCGGCACGACCTCGTCGTTGCGGGTATAGCGCCAGATTTCGTAAACGAAGTGCAGGGCGGTGACCACCCACGAGCCTGAACGCTCGATCACCGCCTCATCGCTCAATTTCTCGCCGGCTTTCAGAATGACAACGTTGGTCAAGGTCGCGGTGTGATAGTTGCTGAGATCGCGCCCGGCCTTGTCGGCGCCTTCTTTGACGTGTTTCAGGTTGAACTCAAGGATGTCCTTCTGTTCGTTGAATGCCGACACCAGGCCATCGCCATAGATGCCGGCAGTGCGCAGCGCGCGCGGGCCATTGGCGGCGACGTAGATCGGAATCCGGTCTTCGATGTTGCGAAAGCCCGGGCCGTGGTTCTGCCACACGATGTCGGCGGTTTTGTCGCGATAGGTGTATTCGGTCTCCTTGCCTTCCAGCATGCTGCGTACCACCCGCAGGTAGTCGCGAAATTCGGCAATGGGGAGTGGGTCCTGACCCATCACGCGCATGGCGGTGTGGCCGGTGCCGATACCGAGGAAGATGCGACCGGGCGCGATGGCGTTGACCGACGCGATAGCCGCGGCAGTGGTCGGCGCAATCCGCGTCCCCGCAATCGCGACACCGGTGCCGATGTGGATACGTGAAGTGTTGGCGGCGGCCAGCGCCATGGTGGCGTAGCAGTCCGACCACATCATCTGGGTGTCGGGTACCCAGGCGGCGTCGTAGCCGAGATCTTCGAGATACTTGATGACCTGCCAGTCAGTGATGCGGGTCTGCACATGCAGGCTGAATTTCATGAGCTAACTCCCCAGAACAGCGTAGCCGCGGCGGCTGGTGCGGCGGGCCGGGATGCGACCTGCGTTGCACGCCGCCTATAGAAAATGCTCAGTCGTGAAAGAAATTGAGCTCGATGGTCAGACCTTCCGGATCTTTGACGAACAGTTGGCTCAAGCGGAAATCCGGCACCTCGCGGCGCTGAAAAGACACTCCCATCTGGTCGAAGCGGGCCAGGAACTCATCGAGATGGCTGGCGCGAAAGGCGATGTGGTCTACCGGGCCGGTCGGCCCGCTGATGACGTGTTTGCCGTCTTCGTAGACATAACCGCCTTCGAAGCCGTCGTCACCGATGTGTACCACCGGTCGGTCTTCAAGGTAGAACCAGTGGCCCGGAAAGCCGAATTGCGGGCGCGGTCCGCTGGTCATCCCCAGCACTTCGCAGTAGAAACGACGTGAGACTTCGAGGTCTGACGCGTAGACGAAATAGTGGTCGAGTCGCTCGAGCGGCATGGCAGCTCCTCATGAAAGTGGGGGGATGGACGCCGCGGCCGATAAGCTGACTGCGACGCCTATAGCATTGAGACTGACGGGCGCGGCGTCAAGCTGACTGGCCGCCGCCGGTCAGGCAAATGTGAATCTTCGTCGAGCCAGCCTTGGCAGCCCGCTGGGGCTGACGTATGCTGCAACGCGACAATGTCGCTCGCGCCCACGCAGGGCGCTCCGCCATCCGACTCCTTTGAGGACAGCCCCGAATGCTCTATCACCTCTACGAGTGGACTCATGCCGCGGTGAAACCGTGGCGGGCTGCGGCCAGCATGGGCCGCGTGATGCTGAACAACCCCGCCAACCCCTTTTCTTATACCTATCATGCCAAGGCCACTTCGGCGGCCCTCTCAGTGTTCGACGGCCTGACGCGCAAATACGACAAACCGAGCTTCGGCATCAACGAAGTGGCCTGCCACGGTGGACATATCGCCATCACCGAGGAAGTGGTCGCGCTCCACCCGTTCTGTCACCTGCTGCACTTCAAGCGCGATACCAGCAATCTGCCGGAGCGTTTTCAGGTGGCGCCCAAAGTGCTGATAGTCGCGCCGGTATCCGGGCATTATGCGACCCTGTTGCGCGGCACCGTGCGCGCGCTGCTGGAAAACTTCGACGTCTATATCACCGATTGGATAGACGCACGGGAAGTGCCGCTGGCTGAGGGCAATTTCGATCTGCATGATTACATCGACTATGTGATGGGTTTCATGCGCCTGCTTGGCCCCGACCTGCATGTGGTCGCCGTGTGTCAGCCCGGGCCGGCGGTACTGTCAGCAACGGCGCTGCTGGCGGTGCAAGACGATGCATGTCAACCGGCTACGGTCACGATCATGGGCAGCCCCATTGATACTCGCCGAAGCCCGACCCAACCCAATCTGCTCGCCAAGAGCAAACCGCTGTCATGGTTCGAGAAAAATGTGGTGATGACGGTGCCGTTCCCGAATCCGGGGGTAATGCGGCGGGTCTATCCGGGCTTTCTGCAGTTGACCGGTTTCATGACCATGAATCTCGACCGGCATCTCGACGCTCACAAGAGCCTTTACCAGAACCTGGTGTCTGGCGACGGAGACTCGGTCAGCGCCCACCGCAAGTTCTATGACGAGTACCTGGCGGTCATGGATTTGTCCGCCGACTATTACCTGCAGACCATTCAGAAGGTATTCCAGGAGCATCAACTGCCCGACGGGCTGCTTGAACACCGTGGCGAGCGGGTCGATTTGAAAGCCATCCGACGCACCGCGCTCATGACCGTCGAAGGTGAGAACGACGACATCTCGGGTATTGGCCAGACACAGGCGGCACACGACCTGTGTATCAATATCCCGGCGGCTAAACGCATCGATTACATCCAGCCCGGCGTCGGTCATTACGGTGTATTCAACGGTTCGCGCTGGCGTTCCGAAATCGCGCCGCGCATCCGCGACTTCATCTATTCCAACCGCACCCTGGGCAATTAACCGTGTAGGTGCGAATAAATTCGCACCTACAAACAGTAGCCCCGCCATTTCACGCTATCGACGCCCGCCACTGCGGCGGCTAAGCTGTCGGCTCCTATTCCTGGCCCGTGCCGCATGCATGCCGGCGCGGGCAAGCTGTTCGAAACAACGATCCCCGATGGAGGTTTCCCGATGTCTTATAACGTAGAGGTCAAGAAGAATCTGGCCATGCCGCGCGCCAAGGTATTTGCCGCACTGACCGATTTTGGTGGCGTGGACAAAATCCTGCCGGGCGCGCTGAAGTCCTGCTCGCTGGTTGGCAGCGGCATCGGCTCGGTGCGTCACATTGAGCTGGCGGACGGCGGCAAGGTCTCTGAGCGCCTGGAAATGGCCCACGACAACAGCGTGTTCGCCTATTCGATCGTCGCCAATACCGCGCTGCCGGTGGAAAACTATTTCGCCTGCGTGACCCTCGCCGATGACGGCAAGGGCGGCACCAATGCCGTGTGGGCGAGCAACTGGACCGCCAAGGGCGCGCCGGAAGCGGAAATCGTGCCGATGCTCGAAGGTCTGTACACCGCCCTGCTGGATGGTATCGCCAAGGCGGGCTGAAACCCGCCCCGGCGACTCAAGTTCCGCAGCCTCAAGCGTTGCGGAACTTGGGCATCACTTCTTTCGCGAACAGTTCCATCGAGCGGGTGGCCTTGGCCGGGTCGATGCCCGGGAACTGGGTATTCATGATGAAGTCCGTGCAGCGATATTCGCTGATGAACTTCTCCATCTTGGCCGTGACCTGCGCCGGCGTGCCGACCATGAAGTGTTCGGCCAGCACCGAATGACGCATATCCGAAGGTTTGGTCACCGGCAGCGGCGCATCGTCGCCTTCCGCATCATTAGCCTCGGCCAGAATCTCCGCATAGAACTCCAGCATGTGCCACAGGTGATCCTGGCATTCTTCCCAGGCCTGATCTTCGCTCTCGGCGCAATACACCATACGCAACTGCGCAATGTTGAAGGCCTTGGGGTCGCGGCCGCTCTTGGCGAGGGTATCCATATACAGCGGCGCCGGATCGGGGCCAAGAGTCGCCATCAGGTGATAGCCCATTTCTGCGGCGCGCGTAATTGCCTTCGGGCCGCGAGCGCCAATCCAGATCGGCGGATGGGGCTGTTGTACCGGTTTCGGTGACAGCCGCGCTTCTTTGAGCTTGGTGAATTTGCCATCGACCGTGACGGTTTCTTCCGTGAACAGACGCTCGATGATGCGAATACTCTCGCGGGTGCGCATGCCGCGCTCGCTGCGGTTCATGCACAGCGCGTCAAATTCGTAATG
>CAMCBY010000274.1 GCA_945873015.1 Klebsiella pneumoniae | reverse complement strand
GGTGACGATGCTGTCGGACCCTTCGGGCAAACTCATGCACAGCCCGACCAATGTGAGCTGGGGCGGGCCGGACATGTGCGACCTCTACATCGGCAGCGTGACCCGCGATTATGTCGTCAAAGTGCGCAGCCCCGTGCCCGGTCTGCCCCTCGTTCATCAGATATAAGGAAACGCCGATGTCCGCTCAACGCTTCACGCCGCGCGACGATAAATTTCATTTTGCCGAGATGGGTGACGACTGGTGGGCGACGGAAACCTCGTGGTTCTCATTCCATCATCCCGAACGCAAACTCGGTGGCTGGTTCTACTCGATGTTCCGCCCCAATATCGGCACCGTCGCTGGCGGCGCCTGGGCGTGGGACGACAGCGCGCATCTGCCCTGGGAAATTTTGTATTCGGCCAACTACTCGGCGCAGCAACTGTCACGCGATCAGGATCTCGATGATTGCAGGCTCGGCAATGGTGTGTCGATCAAGGTACTGGAACCCTGTCAGCGTTATGCGCTCGGTTATGACGACGGCGATCGTTTCAAAGCCAATCTTATCTTCGTCGGCGTGATGCCGCCGGAACCTTTGACCGCCGTGGGTTCGACCTTCGGCTCTGCCCATCACTTCGATCAATTCGGCCGTGTGACCGGCGAAATCGTGCTGCACGGCGAACGTATCGTGCTTGATTGTATTGGCATGCGTGACCGCACCTGGGGCCGGCGCCCCGAAGACCGGCCGCGGCAGGCCGCCTATGTGACCGGCGCCGCCGATGGCAAACACGGTTTTCTCGCCGTGACCAATGTGAAACCCGAGGGCGATCTGATTTCCTACGGTTTTCTGCGCCGCGATGGCGAGACCGTGAGCCTCGCCGGTGGCGAACGTATTCTCGAGCGCGACCCGCGTGAACACTGGGTGACACGCATCACCATCAAGGCCCATGACGCCAAAGGCCGCGAGATGAAAGCGGTCGGCGTGCCGGTCAGTCGCGTGATTTTGAATCGTCATACCTTCATCGATGTGAACAGCCTCATCCGCTGGGACCTCGATGGTCAGGTCGCCTACGGCGAAGATCAGGACATGTGGCCGGTGCATCGCTGGGCGCGTCTGAAGCGCGAGCGCAGCGCATAAAGGCCAGTGTCGATAAGTCAGGGAACGTTTCATGGATTACCAGGCAATACTTTCGCCCGAGCGCCGCGCTGATCTCAGCGCGCGCGGCCTGTGGTTGAACCGTTTGTTCAGCGATGTGCTGGATGAAATCGCGGCGCGCACGCCCGATGCGCTCGCGATAGTCGATCACAACTCCATGACCGGCATCTCGACACGGTTGACTTATGCCGAGTTGCAGCGAGTGTCAGTGCGCCTCGCCTGCGCGCTGGCTGCGCAGGGCGTGGAGCGCGGCGACGTGGTGGCGGTGCAGTTGCCCAACTGGTGGCATTACGCGGCGCTGTATATCGCCTGCGTGCGCATCGGTGCGGTGATCAACCCCTTGATGCCGGTGTTCCGCGAGCGCGAACTTGAATACATGCTGGGCTTTGCGCAAGCCAAGGTGTGGGTCATTGCGCGCGAATTTCGCGGCTTCGATTATCCGACCATGGCGGCCGGCCTGCGCGCGGTATTGCCGAAACTCGAGAAGGTATTCGTGGTGGGCGGCGATGATCCGGTCAGCAGTTTCGAAAGCTGTCTGCTCGAGCCGGCCTTCGAGACGCAGGTCGATGCCGCCGCACTGTTCGCCGCGCGCCGCATGCAAGCCGATGACGTCACCGAGATCATGTATACCTCGGGCACCACCGGCCAGCCCAAGGGTGTGATGCACACCGCCAATACGCTCATGTGCAAATGCCTGTTGGCCAGTGAGCTGTTCAGCTTCACTGCCGAGGATGCGATTCTGATGGGCTCGCCGCTCGCCCACCAGACCGGCTTTCTGTATGGCGCGCTGTTCTCCATCTACCACGGCACACCCTGCGTGATGCTGGACATCTGGGAGCCGGTCAAAGCTGCGCGTCTCATGGCCGAGGAACGCTGCACCATCACCATGGGCGCGACGCCTTTCTTAAGCGATCTGGTGCGCACCGACGCGGCCAAGGCGTTTGATAATTCGCGCCTGCGCCTGTTCATGTGTTCCGGTGCGCCGATTCCGCGCGTGCTGGTGGAAGACGCGCGCGCCAGTCATCCCAATATGTATGTGATGAGCGCGTGGGGCATGACCGAGATGGGCATCGCGACCGCCACCTATCCTGGCGATCCTTTGGAAAAGGTGCTGGACAGCGATGGCCGTGCGCTGCCGCATCAGGCGGTGCGGGTGCTGGACGAGGCCGGCGCGGTGCTGCCGCCCGGCGTGGAAGGCCGTCTGCAGGCGCGCTGCGCCACCACCTTCATCGGTTATCTGAAACGCCCCGAAGCCTATGGCGTCGATGATGAAGGCTGGATAGAAACCGGCGACAACGCGCGTATGGATGCCGATGGCTACATCCGCATCACCGGCCGTTCGAAGGACATCATCATCCGCGGCGGCGAGAATATTCCGGTGGTCGAAGTCGAGGAACTGCTGTATCGCCATCCGGCCATCGAAGACGCCGCGGTGGTGGCGATGCCTGATGCCCGCCTCGGCGAAAGGGGCTGTGCGTTCGTGACCCTGCGCGCAGGTCACAGTCTCGATTTCCCCGCCATGATTGATTACCTGACCAGCTGCCGCATGATGAAACAATACCTGCCGGAGCGGCTCGAGATCATCGCCGCTTTTCCGCGCACGCCGAGCGGCAAGATTCAGAAATTCAAATTGCGCGAACAGGCCAGAAGCCTGACGCCGATGTCCCTTGCTCCCTGAAGATTCAATATGAGGTTGTCCTTAAAGCCATGAACGCCGATCAGTTGCTGGAACGCATTGCCACCACCTTGAAGCGCGATATCGGCCCGGCGGTCGAGGGTGAATTTCCCAAGACCCAGGCCTTCATGGCCGCCGTGGTGTTACAGAAACTCGGTCGCCAGTTGGGTCTCGCCGCTGTGCATAGCGCAGCGGACGAAGCTGACACCGAGGCGCTGCTAGCCGATCTGCGTGTGGAACTCGAAAAGGCGCCGGCACCGGCGGCGGTAGCGGCGGCGGTGGCGACCCTCGCCGGTCAGCATGACGACCAGGCGCTGTGCGATCTCATCACTGCGCTGTACGCAGCGCGCACCGAACTCGGCGAAGCGCGTTTTGCGATGCTGCTCGGGCGGGTGCGCAAGAATCTGCGCGCTTCCATCGACCGTCGTATGGTGTACGCAGCATGAGCGCGGCCGACTCCCCGAAGCTCGAGGCGCGCATCCTCGATTACCTTAAGAGCCGCATTCCGGGCGGGCGTGACTTCGCGCTGGAAAACGTCACGCGCATTGCGGTCGGCTGGTCCCACGAGACCTGGCTGTTCGATCTGAAATATCGCGAGGACGGCCGCGAGATCTCGCGCGGCATGTGTCTGCGTCGCGATCCCGGCAATGCCCTGCTGCGCCATGTGTCCACCCTCGACGAGCAGTTCCGGGTATTGAAGTGCCTGCAAAGCACCGCGCTGCCGACGCCCGAGGTTTACTGGTTTGAGGACGATCTTGCGATCCTCGACATGCCCTTCCTGGTGATGGAGAAGGTGCCGGGCGCGTGTCCGAGTCCGTGGGGCCGTGAGGGGCGCGCCTACTACCAGGCAGCCGCCGATCGCGGCACCCTGCCAGCGAGCTTCACCTCGACCTTGGCGACCCTGCATACCTTGGACTGGCGCGCGGCCGGGCTCGAGTTTCTTGGCGTGCCGACCCAGGGGTCGGATTTTGCGCTGCGCGAAATCGCCAAATGGAAGGATCTCATCGCGGTCTCCGACGCGGCACCCGAACCGATACTGACCGACCTCATCGCGTGGCTGGAAGCGAACGCGCCGTCGTCCGAACACGTGACCCTGGTGCACGGCGCCTATCGCACCGGCAATCTGCTCATCGACAACGACGAGGTTTCCGCCGTGCTCGATTGGGAACTGCAGGTGCTGGGCGACCCGATGTATGACGTCGCCTATGTGCTGTCGGATCTCAATCGCGAAGGCACGCCGCTGTTGTCCAACCTGGTCGAGCGTGACGCTTTTTTCCGCGACTACGAGCGGCTCACCGGATTCACCATCGACGTCGAGCGTTGCCGCTACTACAACGCGCTCTACGCGATGCGCTCGGTGGCGTTCTGGATGAGCGCCTCGGGGCTCTACGCCAGCGGGCGCAGTGACGACATCCGCCTCGCGCGCACCGCCTGGTCGGTGCCGGTGGTGCTGGAGCGGGCGGCGACCGAACTCGGTTACTGAAGCCGCTCGCGCATCAAGCGCCTGCCATGGGGCCGCATGCGGCCCCATTTTTTTGGCCTGCGCTGCGCTTCCAAAACAAACATACATGAATGTATGCTAATCGCCATGGACAGCCAGCACCTTCGCAGATCGCAAACCGAGCGCAGCGCCGAGATGCAGGGCCGACTCCTGCAGTCGGCCATCGACGCACTCATCGAGCTCGGTTACGCGGGCACCACCGTGGTGGAAGTATGTCGGCGTGCGGAGGTGACCCGCGGTGCCTTTAATCATCATTACCCGTCGCTGTATGCGCTGCTGGCGCAGACGCTCCATCGCCTTAACGGGCTGTTCGCGCAAGACTTCGCCATCGACAGCGATTCGCTGGAAACACTGCTCGGCGGTGCCCTCGCCGCCACCCGTCGACGCGAGTTCAAAGCCCTCATCGAGTTGTGGCTCGCATGTCGTAATGACCAGGCACTCGGTGAGATTCTCTACCCGATCATCGAGTCCGCCAGCGCGATGTTCGACCCACGCGCCAAGGGGCACGACAGCGCCTTGGCGGACGCGGCCATACAAACCTATCACCTGTGTTTCGAAGCCATCATCGGGCTCGCTCTCGGTCAGACCGTGGGTCGCACAGACACGCGCCTCGCTCATCGCGACGCGGTCGAAAGCCAGATTCTCGCCCTGGCGCGCGCGGCCGATGCCGCCGCGCGCAGATTTTAAGGAAATCGCCATGCCCGCATTCGTGCCCGTCGACCCCAGCCAGACCAACGGTATTCGTATGCCCGTCGCACCGCGCAGGGACGTCGAGACGCGCAACACGCTGTGCGCGACCTGCGATATCTCGTGCAACGTGGTCACCGAGATCCGCAAGGGTCGGGTGGTGCGGGTGCGCTCCAGCGACAACCCCATCTACAAAGACAACATCTGCATGAAGGGCATCCTTGCGCCCAAGGCCTTTGCGCATCCCGACCGCCTGCTGTACCCGTTAAAGCGTGTTGGCGCGCGCGGCGCCAACCAGTGGCAGCAGGTGTCATGGCAAGAGGCCATGCAAGACATCGGCGAACGGCTGTCCGCCATCATCGCCGCACACGGACCTGAGGCGTGGGCGGTGTCCACCAGTCAGTGGAACACCTCCACCGACCACGGCCTCGGCCGGCGCCTCATGAACCATGTCGGCTCGCCGAACTGGATCAGCGGCGTGGCCCTGTGCGCCGGCAATACTGCGGCCATCAATCGTATGACCTATGGCTGGTTTCCGTGGCCAGACTTCGTCAACACGCGCTGCATCGTACTGTTCGGCCATAACCCGCGGCGCCACAGCTGGGTGCCCATCTACAACATGATTCGCCGCGCGCAGCTGGCCGGCGCCAAACTCATCGTGCTCGACCCGCGCCGCAGTTCGAGTGCCGAGCGTGCTGACATCTGGCTGCCGCTGCGTGCCGGTACCGATGCGGCGATGATGCTCGGCTGGCTCAACACCATCATCAGTGAACAACTGTACGACCGCGACTTCGTCGCGAAGTGGACCGTGGGCTTCGAAGCCCTGCGCGAACGCGTGGCCCAATATCCGATAGACCGCGTTGCCGAGATCACCGGCTGCGAACCAGAGATGATTCGCCGTGCGGCACGTATGTATGCCAGCCAGGGCCCGTCCATTATTCCCTGGACGCCGATCACCGACATGCAGCGCAACAGTACGTCAGCCATCCGCCTGCAAGGCATCCTGCGCGCGATTTGTGGCTATGT
>CAMCBY010000273.1 GCA_945873015.1 Klebsiella pneumoniae | reverse complement strand
ATGACTTGCGGACCGAGGCCCGCCACCAGCGCACGGATATTCAGATTGCGGCGCGACGGCGTGGTGCTGTTGGCGCCAGCTGAGGGGGGATTGGCGTCACCTTGAGAAGGCATGGTCGTAAATTTTCATCGCGGCACAGAAGGCAACATGATGCATGTTCGCGCGCATCACAACCAGCACGGAGCGTGCCGCGCGGTAAGCGCCAATCAAGCCGCGGCTGCTGCTGACGGCACTGTGTGCCGCCCGCGCCGGATGAGCAACAACAGCCCCCATGCGAGATTTATCCATGCGCCCGTCAACGGCACGGCGCTGCTCGCGGCTGCAAGCTCTGGCGAGCCAAACCCACCCGGCGTGCCACCGCCGCGCACGATCGGCAACAAGATGCCGCTATCGCCCGGCATCGGGATGACCACTCCGGTCGGTGCGGGTTCGAAAGTCGTGGCGGCAGACACCCAAGTCGAACTCGCGATACTGACCGGCACACCCGGTCGCACCGATGAAAACACCGTGCCGGTGTAACCCGCCACATCGACGAATCCAGCGTGAAAGGAATTGCGCCAGTCGCTCAGACCTTGCGAGCTCAGCCCGTCGTTAAGCGCATAGGCGCTCGCCTCGAACGGGATGAGCGGCGCATTGTCACGAAAGTATTGAATATGCCCGGCCAGTTCATCGTGCAGAAACGAACTCGGCTGCGACCACCAGCGCTCGCCGATGGCGGGAAACTCGCCATCGAGCAGGGCGACGATGCCGAGCCCGTCGCCGCTCGCGGCCCAATTGACCATGTTGACCAGGTAACCGCGCGCACCGTCCCACACACCACAGCCGGAGAACGCGGCACATTGGCCACTGTCGCCGCGGATGGCGTGAAAATCGGCATCGGTGCCGGAAATAAAAGTGCGCTCGCCGCGCGCGGTGCTGATGGCCGCCTGGTTGTTGAGGATGGCATCGTAATTCGGCGTCGCCAGCGGACCGCCCGGTGCGCCGGTGCGGAACGCTTCGCCGCTCGCAGTGACCAGCACATCGTAGGCAGCAAAATCAGGCGTGGCGCTGTTGTTATCGAAAAATGTCAGGTTCCAGGACAGGCCACTGCCTTGCGCATAACTCGGCGCGAGGTTGGCGATGCTCTGGATGCCGCTGCTCGCGCCACGATATTCCGACAGCGGGTCGGCATAGGTGAACCACAGCACATCGATAGAGGCGGCCCGCACCGCCGCGACCGGCAGCAGCAATATCAGCAGCAGTATGAGCAGTCGACCCGTCATTTTTCTCGCACCTTGATTGCCACTTGCCATGCCACGCTTCGACGCCTCGGCCGATTACACTCTGCTCTGCCCTTCCCCAGCCACGTGCACAACAGGAGTATTGGCCATGCAATTACCCGAAGGCCTTATCGCGGTCGTCAAACAGGATTGCCCGACCTGTGTGCTGGTTGCGCCGGTGCTCGCGGCTATCGAAAGTGGCGGCCTGCCGCTGACAGTGTACGTGCAGGACGAGTCCGAATTTCTGTCGGTGGACCACATCATCGACGACCGCGAGCTGGAAACATCCTACCGCCTCAACATCGAAACCGTGCCGACCTTGATCAAGGTTGAGGGCGGCCGTGAACAGGCACGTGTGGTGGGCTGGGAGCGGGACGAATGGCGGGCGCTGACCGGCCTGCCCGCGCTCGGCAGCGAGTTGCCGGGCTATCGCCCCGGCTGTGGTTCACTGGCGGTGCAGCCCGGCATCGCCGAACGGCTCGCGATCAAATACGGCGACTTTTCGCTGCGCTCGCGCGCACTGCAAGTGCCGGCCCAGAGTGACAGCGTCGAATATTGTTATGAACGTGGCTGGAGCGATGGGTTGCCGGTGGTGCCACCCACTGCCGAGCGCATCTATCGCATGCTGCAAGCCACGCGCCGCGCGCCCGAGGAAGTATTGGGCTTGATGCCACCGTTGCTGACCGCATGTACGGTCGAGAAGGTCGCCATCAATGCAGTGCTGGCCGGCTGTCTGCCGGAATACCTGCCGACCGTGCTGGCGGCGGTGGAAGCGGCACTCGACCCGGCTTTCTGCCTGCACGGCTTGCTCGCCACCACCTGGTTCTCCGGCCCGATGGTGGTGGTCAACGGTCCGGCACGCAAAACCTCGGGCATGAACTGGGCCGGCAATGTGCTCGGCCAGGGCAACCGTGCCAACGCCACCATCGGCCGCGCGCTGCAATTGACGGTGCGCAACGTCGGCGGCGGCAAGCCGCAGGAAACCGATATGTCGACGTTTGGCCATCCCGGCAAACTGGGCTTCTGTTTCGCCGAGGACGAAGACACACCGTGGACCACACTCGCCGAGGACCGCGGCCTGTCGCGCGACCAATCGGCGGTGACCATCTTCAGCGCCGACGGCCCGCTCGGTTGCGCCGATCAGAAATCGCGCACATCCGAAGCCTTGATTTATTCACTCGCCGGCAGCCTGCGCGGCCTGAATCACATCGATATGGTCAACGGCGCCGACGCGGTGGT
Source organism: Klebsiella pneumoniae (assembly GCA_945873015.1). Classification (GTDB taxonomy): domain Bacteria; phylum Pseudomonadota; class Gammaproteobacteria; genus JADJYF01. The sequence goes on along the minus strand of CAMCBY010000273.1, from coordinate 3,541 downwards.
GGTGATTGGGCCGGAACATGGCCGCGTGTTCGATCTGGCCGGCTGGAGCAAGGCCGATGTCACCGCCGCCCTGCATGAGGCGACCCGCATCAAGGGCGTCGATCTCGGCATGGGCACCGCATCCGGCGCCACCACCGGTAGCGAGCCCACCCTGCGCCCCAAATTTCGTGCCGGCGGTTTGACGCTGGTGCGCGCCGGCGGCCAGGCCGGCATGTTTTCTGCCATCATTCCGGGCTGGCTCGTCAAAGGCGAGCTCGGTACCGACCCTGTCACTCGGGAGATCCGTGCATGAACGAAACCCTCTACGACCCCAGCGGTGAATTTGAACCGCCGAAACGACTGCCGCGCGCCAAACCCGCCAGTCTCGCCGGTCTGACCATCGGCTTGTTGGATATTTCTAAATCGCGTGGCGATGTCTTCCTCGATGAGCTCGATCACTTGTTGAGCAGCGAAGGCCTGACGGTGAAACGCTACAAGAAGCCGACTTTCACCCGCCCCGCGCCGCTCGAACTGCTGCAGCAGATAGCCGGCGACTGCGATGTGGTGGTTGAAGGCCTGGCCGACTGAGGCTCCTGTACGTCGTGCAGTTTGCAGGACATACGAGAACTCGACAGTCGCGGTGTGGCAGGTGGCTTTATCGCCTCCGAAGTATTTCGCGGCGCGGCTGACGCGCAAGGTGAGGCGTGGGGATTTCATGCCGACAGCCTGTTCGTCGCCCATCCGATACAGGACAGAAGCGACGAGGAGCTGCGGGCACTGGCGACAGCGGCGCTGACGCGCGTCAAGGCATTGATCTGCTCGCAAGCGTAACGCCCCCCGTAGGTGCGAATTTATTCGCACATTAATGCCCAGGCAGAAACGCTGCGTGGTGGGCTTTAGTGCGCGAATGAATTCGCACCTACAGCGGAGCGAATTTTTGGGGTCCGCATTGTCCCGCTCGACCCATGCGGCTATGCTGCCCGCATGGGTATACAAATCAGTGGGCGTCTGCACGCCATCTTCGAGACCAAACAGGTCACCGACAGGTTTTCCAAACGCGAGTTCGTGCTCGAGCTCAGCGACAAATCACAATATGCGCAATTCGTGCTGTTCCAGTTGACCGGCGATCGCGTCAATGCCATCGACGGCTTCAAGCCGGGTGAGCAGGTGCGGGTTGACTTCAGCCTGCGCGGCCGCGAGTGGACCAGCAAACAAGGCGAAGTGAAATACTTCAACAGCCTCGACGTGTGGACGGTGGAAGCCGAAGGTGCCGGTGGCGGGCGCGGCAAATCCCGCGACGATGAGCCGCCGGTGCCGACCCACGAGCCGGTGTTCGACGACGACATTCCGTTCTGATTGAACTGCTCACGGTGGCGTGCACAGCGCGCCACGCTGCGCTTCGATACGTTGACTGAAGGTCATGTTCTTGCCGCCCATCTTGACGGCCAGCATTCCCACCCGCTTCTGACCCGCACTCTCGATACTCGCCGTGCCGCTCGCCACGCGCGCGCTGGCGCAGCTCAGCACATAGTCGTGGCGCGCGCCGGTGGCGGTCGTGATGACCTTCTCATAGCCCAAGGTGCAACCACGCAAGGCATGCTGCTCAAACACCGGAAACAGTTCGGTGGGCCGGTCGTCCTTGATGCAGCGCGTGTGGTGCGAGACCTGGCGCCGCATTTCGTCGAGATGCGGCATGAGCATGGTCGAGGCAATCTCATACTGATGCGCCGGCGCTTCGGCATCGGCCGCAAGTAAGACGCAAGGATGCAGCGCGAGGCTGGCCACTGCGGCGCACAATGGTGTCAGGTGTCGATTCGCCATGGAGAGGCCTCGGGCTGCGTTTGTAGTCTTGAGCATGACACCCGGCATCGCGCCCTGCCTTCCCGTTTCTTGCCGTGGCCATACATCGTGCTGGCGGTTGCCGGCGCGCACGTGTCGCGCATAAGGTGAGTGTCGCGGCAAGTGACGATACGCCCATGCCCATGACTGAAACCAGTACCCTCAGCCGACACGGCGAACAACGCCGCCAGCTGCTGCGCGTCGCGCTGGGCACCAGCCTGTCATGCTTCGCGCGCGCCGACACCCCGCCGCGAGTCGCGTTGTATGTCAGTGAGGTGCTCGGCCGTTACGGCTTTGCCGCGCCCCACCCGTTCGACGTCACACGCCAGGCAAGTTTCCTCGAGGCCATCGAACGCCAAGGGCTGCGGGCGCGCTGCCGCAGCTTAAGTGGCCGTGTGGCCAAGCGCGAAGAATTGCAGCGCTTCCATAGCGCCGGTCATGTCGAGCGTGTGATGCTCGCCGAGCAGCGCGGTGAGGTGGCGCTCGACGAGGGGGACACGCCGGTGTTCGCTGCGATGCATGAGGTGGCCGCCACGGTGGTCGGCACCGCGCTGGACGGCATGCGCGCCATCCTCGACGGCACGCACTTGCGCAGCATGCAGGCCATCGGTGGGCTGCATCATGCCGCGCGCGACCATGCTGCGGGGTTCTGCGTCTATAACGACGTCGGCGTCGTGATCGAAACCCTGCGCCGTGTTTACGGCATCGCACGAGTCGCTTATGTCGATATCGACGCCCACCACGGCGACGGCGTGTTCTATGCCTTCGAAGCAGACCCTGGGGTCATCATCGCCGACGTGCATCAGGATGGCCGCAGTCTTTTTCCTGGCAGCGGCCGCGTGCAGGAAACCGGCAGCGGTGCCGCGCGCAGGACCAAACTCAATATCGAACTGCCACCACGCGCCGGCGACAGCGAGTTCATGGCGGCGTGGCCCGCTATCGAGGCCCACCTCGAGCGCCATACACCGCAATTTTTTATTCTGCAGGCCGGTGCCGACAGTCTGGCCGGCGACCCGCTCGCGCAACTCGAATATACGGCGGCGGTGCATCGCCACGTCACGGCGCGTCTATGCGTGCTCGCCGCACGTCATGCGCAGGGTCGTCTGATGGTGTTCGGAGGCGGTGGTTATGCGCCGGCCAATCTGGCGGCGGCGTGGAGCGCGGTGCTGGCGGAATTGCTCAGGGTGTGACCGGGAATGAAGCCCGCATGCTGGTGTGCGGGTCGCACTGATAGGTATAGGTGCCGGGTTTCAAGGTCACGGTCCAGGTCTTGGTCTCCACACTTTTGACCTGGGTAGAGCGATTCACGCCCGGTCCGAACAAACGAAAATTATGATCGGTCGCGCGGTCCCTGACCGTGATGACGTACTTGCCGCGCTTGAGGGTCACAACGCGTTTTTTGGCTTTCTTGAGGGTGATGGTGAAACCCGGTCCGACTTCGGCGACAAGTTTGGTCGGCTTTACGGTCGCCGCCTGCGCCACACCAAAGATCGCCAATAGGCATAGCAGTAAAACAGCGTGTGTTGCTCGCAACGGACTGACGGCGGGGGACTTGCTCATGGGTCTATGGTAGGCGGGTGTGATGGCCGACAGCCACCGCTGCCCGCGAGACCCGCCCCAATCTGTGACCGTCTAGACGCATATCCCAGCGCCCTCACCGCTCTATCCATCAATCAAACGGGCAGCACTCGATAAGGAACTCTGATTTAACTTGGCCGGGTCT
>CAMCBY010000272.1 GCA_945873015.1 Klebsiella pneumoniae | reverse complement strand
CGAAGTGCTGCTCGACGATGCGGTGGTCTTGCATGAAGCGGCGCGCTCAGCGGGGGTCGCCAGCACGCTTGAGATCTGGGACGACATGATTCATGTCTGGCACGCTTTCCACCCCATGCTGCCGGAAGGTCGACAGGCCATCGCACGTATAGGCGAATACCTGCGTGCACAATGGCGCAGCTGAACAACGCAGGTGTAAGGATTCACGCCTATAGAGGGTGTTCGCCGGCGAGGCGGCGCGCCCATGCCAGCAGCGGCGCACGCGGCCAGATCAAGGCATAGGCCTTGGGCAGATACTGCCCTTTTTCGTACAGTTCGCGGCGCGTGTCCGAGGTCGCGAGTGCGCCACCATGGGGATCGTCGTTGGAATAACACACCAACGCGCCGTTTTCCTCGGGACGGGTGCGCAGATACGTCAGCCGCGGGCTGACCACCGCCAGCGCCGGGTCATAGAACCAACTGCCGCCGTACATGCCGCGGATCTGCGGATGGCGCTCCATCATGCGCGCAAGGCGCAGATAGCATTGGTCCCAGCCGTCCGGATTAAATTCCTCGCGCTCTTCCAAGTGGGTGTGGATCTGATACCAGTCGGCATGGCCGCCGCTGCCGACGAGCAGCTTCAAGACACCAAAGAACTGGCCAAGGCCGCCACGAAAGAGCAAGGCGCGATGAAAACTGCTGGCCGGTTCCACCACCTGCGCACCGGCAGGGAACATCTTCTGTCGGCACAGAGCCATGTCCTTCAACAGAATGTCGTTTTTGCTGCGGTAATGAACACAGTCGGGAAGCTGGATGGCGGCGAGGATACGCGCAAAGGAATGCCGGAAGCGCGCGAGGATGTCGGGCGTGTAGTCGCGGCCGCGCGCACGGGATTCGAAATCGAGCATCAAGGTCAGCAGGGTAACGTGTTGATAGGCTTCGAAGCCGGCCGTGCCGTGGCGCGCTTCGATGTCCGACCACTGCGTGGCGACCTGTGGCCCGAGCGAATGGTAGGGCTGACGTTCGTCGATGGCGTCGAAAGCGGCGATGGTCGCAGCGGGCGGGAATGCCGCGAACAACTCGGCGTGGGCGGCGCGACGCTCCTCGAGAAGCGGCGCGGCGATGCTGACATCTATCATGCGGTGGCCTCCTCGAAACTCGGTGCAAGTCGCTGACGGCTGCGGATTCAGACCACTGGCTTGCCGCGCGTGTCGGTCGACGACGCGGGAAACCAGCCACGCAGTATGTCGCGGCCGCTGTAGCGCCATTGTTCCGTCACGCGCCCGACCATGAGTATGGTTGCAAGGGTCAACAGCCAAAGCAACAAACCGCGCGGCACGCTGTGCGGATCGTGACCGGGTAAGGCCGCAAACAGCGATAACAGTGGATAGTGCAGGAGATAGAAAGTGAAAGTGAAAGACGCGAGGTAGCGTATCGGCTGCTCCCAGCGCACAAGCACGGGCGCAAGACGAAATGCGATGCGGTTGGCGCCGATGAAATGCGCCGCCACGCCGAGCCCGAGCAGATAGTCGAAGACAAAATGCTGCGAGAAACCGAGCTCACGCAGGCGTGGACCGAATGTGGTGAGGGTCATATTGTGCAGACTGTCGGCGAACGACAGGAAATAGCTGAGCGCATAGAACAGCACCGGCAGCACAAACAACAGCCAACCGAGAGGCTCCGACACACGCCAGCGCAGGGCGTGACGGTGCAAGACCACGCCCGCTACCCACAACGGCAACAAAAACGCGATGCGTGGCCCGCACGCCACCACCAGCAACAAGGCCAATAACAGCCCCTGCACGCGGCTGCGCGCGAAACTGTAGGCGGCGAAGATCAGGTAATACCAGAATTCGTAACACAGCGACCACAGCGGCACATTGCCGAGATTGCTGACGTGGGAGCCCCAGTGCTGGTTGAGCAGCAGCAGATTGCCGACCAGCGCGAACAGGAACTCACCGACCGTGCGCGGTATGGCGACGCTCGCGTAGATGGCGGGGTTCAGCGCGGCGCCGACATAGAGCGCGATGAAAGTGATCAGCAAGGTCGGCAGGAAGACCGAATAGATGCGTGAAATGCGCGCGATAAGGTAGGTGTCGCAACGGTTCTCCTTATCCTCGGCGACCCAGGCGATGACCATGCCGGACAACACGAAAAACACAATGACCGCGTGATGGCCAACGTTCAACCACGGCAGCCAGGGCAGAAAATTCGGGAACGCTGAATGGTAGAAGAACACCATAAACGCCATGAGGAAACGCACGGCATCGAGGTAAATGGAGAAATACCGGTTCATGCGTGATGCCGCCTGTGAGTGTCACCGCCGCCAGCGCGTTTGCAATGCTTAAAGGCCATGGCGAATGCGACGCAACAGCTCGAGAAAACCACTCATCTCAGCTTCAAACTCGAGTTCGGTGACGGTTTCCGCGTCGAGGAAGCGGCGCAATTCCAGCACTGGCGTGTCGCGATAATTGAAGCCGGTGCGGGTGGTGGTCGCGGTGGCGACGCCGGCCTGTGCGAGCCACGGCAGTTGCTGCGCCTGGTATTCACCACTCGGGTAACAGAAATGCACCAGCGGCGCCCGCGCCACTGCTGCGAGCGCGCGACGATTGTCCGCAAGCTCGGCGGCGAGGGCGGTGCCGGAGTCGCTCGGCAGGCGGTGGCGATGGGTATGCAATTGCAGCTCGATGCCGGCGTCCTGGATAGCGCGCGCCTCGTCGTAAGTCATGAACGACATCACGCGCGACCGTTCGAGAGCCTCGGCATCGATGCCGACCGCCGCGCACACCCGTCGCAGCAAAGCCTGACGCGCGTCCGCATCGGCCAAGGTGGCGGCGAGTGCAATCAAGGCGGCACTGGCCTGGCTGCGGGCGGCGGGCTGGCCGATGTCGTAGTTGCCGGTCAGCGTGCTGTCGATGTCGTTGAGAACAAGCCGCTGCGGCGCAGCGCGCCACAATACATAGTCAACCGCGACATTGAAGACCTGGGTCTGCTTGTCGACGTAGTAGGTGGCGAGATAGAGCGTCGCCGGAAATCCATGACCACGCAGCGCCGGCGCCATCTCGGTGGCGGTACCTACCCAGCCGTCATCAATTGTGATGGCGGTGGCGCAGGCGGGCAGGGTGCCGTCTTTGAGTTGTGTGACGGCTGCACCGAGTTCCAGCACCGGGTAACCGGCGCGCGTCAGAAATTCGAGACGGTTGCGAAAGCGTGCAGGGCTTATGAACAGACCACCACGAAAAGCCTGCTCGCCGGCCACCGCCGCACCGTGGTAACACAGCACGCGCAGCTCACGCCGGGTCAGCCAGCGCGCGAGGTGAAACACACCGAGGCTGCGAGCGAAAATCAGGATGAGGGTTTTGAGCGTCAAGGTTGGCCGTCGATAATGGCTTCGCGATGCCATGCATCGGCGAAGCGGTGGAAACACGGGCTGCTAGCTTAGCCGACCAGCGTACTTTCTGACGCCGCGCGGGTCGACACCGGTGTCATGCGGTTCCTGCGGTTTATCGGCGCGTGCCCTGCTTTCGTGAGCCGCGCTGCGGCACCGGGCAGAGGCGTAGGTGAACCTCGTGTCGTCGCTGGGCCGGGCACAGCACGCTGATCCTCATTACGTGCCATTGCGTAGAGACACGCGAGCCCTTAACCAGCCATCGTCCTGCCATACGAGCCCCGACCACCCATGCGCATCATCCATCTGATTCTGTTGTTTGCCCTCGCGGTGTTTATCGCCACCATGCCTGCCCATGCCATCGAAGAGCCTGACTTTGAGCTGACCCGCAAAATCGGCGAGGTTGAGCTGCGTCACTACACGAGTTACGTGGTGGCCGAGGTGATGCTGGCGGGCTCTGCCAAGGACACCGGCAACCAGGGCTTTCGTATCCTGGCGGGTTATATCTTCGGCAAGAACAAGGGCGACAAAAAGCTCGCCATGACGGCGCCCGTCACCCAGGCGGCGGCACCGGTCAAACTCGCCATGACTGCACCGGTGACGCAGAGCGCGGTGCCTGGTGCTTACCGAGTGCAGTTCGTATTGCCCAAGGAAGTCACACTCGAGACCGCACCGGTGCCCCTCGACCCGCGCATCGTGCTGCGGCAGGAGCCTGCCAAGCAGGTGGCCGTGATTCGTTACTCCGGCTTGTGGTCGGATGCCAATTACAACCAGCATCTCGCCGAGTTGCAGCAGACCTTGAAGACCGCGGGTTTGCAGTGGTCGGGCGAACCCGTCTACTCACGCTACAACCCGCCGTTCACGCCCTGGTTCATGCGCCGCAATGAAATCTGGCTGGAGCTCGCCGCCGAGGCGGGTACGCCCGCCAACTGACGGCAAAACGCAGGCGCCAGACCGCCCGGGCGCACTCAGCCCTCGCGCAACTCAGTGACTATCCTGGCCTGGTCTTCGCGGGAAATCGTCGCATAGGCCGCCGACACCCGGTCGACCAGATTGCCGCAGCGCGCCTTGATGCGGGCCGCGATGGTGTCGGGGTCACCGACCACCGCAAAAGCGTTCAAGATGTCATCGGATATCAGTGTGCCCATCTCGTCCCAGCGGCCCTGTTTGGACATACGATTCAAGTCGTCCTGTACCTCACCCGCACCGATGCTTTCCAGCACCGGTCGATAGGCCGGCGTCGAACCATAAAAGGCTATCTGTTTGCAGATGGATTTTTTCGCGGCCTTGAGTTCGGCGTCGTCGCGCCCGGTGGCGACAAACATCGGGTAGCTGATCTCGAAGTCCTCGCGTTTGCGCCCACTTTTTGCCCAACCGCGTTGCAGCGCAGGCAAGGTGGTGTCGCGCAAATACTGCTCGGTCGTGAAGGCATGGATGATGACCCCGTCACACACCTCGCCCGCCACTTCGGTCATCCGCGGGCCGACCGCCGCCAGGAATACACGCGGCGCGCCGTATTCATTATTGGTCGGGGTGAACATCGGTGTCATCAAGGTGTGGGCGTAATACTTGCCGACGAAGGTCAGCGGCATGCCTTGGTGCCAGTTTGCCCAGATGGCGCGCATCGCCAGCACAAACTCGCGCATGCGTGCCGCCGGTTCTGACCAGGGCATGCCAAAACGTTTGGTGATGTGGGGTTTGATCTGCGAGCCGAGGCCGAGAATGAAGCGCCCCTGCGAGGCCGCGTTCAAGTCATGGCCGATGTTCGCCAAAATCATCGGGGTGCGTGCGAAGGCGACCGCAATCGAGGTCATGAGATCGATGTGGTTGCTGCGTTGCGCTGCCAGCAACAGCGGAAAGAACGGGTCGTGCGCGGTCTCGACCGACATCGCCCCTGCGTAACCCAACTCCTCGAGCGCCGCCGCTTCGTCGCCGACCGCGTCCAGTTGCCAACCCAATAAACCATCTACTTTCATCGCATGCTCCTCGGTAGCCGGGGTGGGGACGGCGACGGCCTTGTTGCCGCGCTGACAGTGGCTGGGATTGTTTCATCGAGGCTCGGGGCGCGCAATTGACCTGCCGCGTGCGCAAGCACGAACGAACGTGTTTCAAGGCAGCGCTGCGCGCTGGCGCACTTGTATTCATGTGACCAGGGTGCGACCTTCATGCCGCACAACGCTTTGCTGCGAGGGAACAAGCGCGATGACGACCCAGACTGAAGCGACCACTGTGTCGGACATGCAACGCTGTGCGCTGGTCATTGTCGGCGCTGGTATTGCCGGTCTGAACGCGCTGTATGCGGCGAGCCGCTATCTCAAGCCGACCGACAAAGTGCTCCTTATCGAGCGCCATTCGCGCGCCGGCGGCATGTGGACCGAGACCTACGACTACGTGCGCCTGCATCAGCCGCATCCAATGTTCACGGCCGGCGATATCCCCTGGACTCTCGGCCAGCCGCCAGCGCATCTCGCCAGTCGTCAGGAGGTGCTGGGGCACTTTGCCCATTGCCTGGCTGAACTGCGCCAGCGCGTTACCCTCGTCGAGTATTACGGCTACGACTATTTCGGCCATGAAGAAGTGCAGGAAGCGGGTGCGTGGCATGTGAATGTCGATATAGCGCCGCTCGCCGCCGGCGGTCGCCCGCTGCGCATTCGTGCCGACCATTGTGTCAAAGCTTTT
>CAMCBY010000271.1 GCA_945873015.1 Klebsiella pneumoniae | reverse complement strand
GGGTCGAGCGCATGCACCCAACCGCTGCGCGCGCCTTCAAATGTATAGCTGCCGCCGAACATAAAATTGCCGGGGTCATATTTGACTTCGCCGGATTTCACTATCGAGCACCAGTCGACCGAACCGACCAGCACCTGTTTGGTTTTGTGATCGAAGGCCGGCCCGTTCCATTCCACACCGCCGAGTGCGCCCGGGCAGGTATGTACACCTTCGGCATCGGGTGCCTGTTCAGCCTTTTTGATGGTTGTCACGGGCGTCATGTATACGCGCTGATGGGTTTCGCGGTTGACGCCATAGATATGGCCGTCCTTGCTGCCCATCGCGACCATTGGTTCGCCCTTGCTGTTCCAGTACAGCATCGGCGCGGCACCGATATCGAGATCGAGGCCGTCATTGGGCGCCATCTGATGCCACCACTTGAGCGCGCCGCTGCGCGCATCGAGCACCACCACACTGTTGGTGAACAGATTGCTGCCTGGTCGATGTCCCGGCATAAAATCCGGCGCCGGGTTGCCGACCGGAATAAAAATCTCGCCGGCCGCCATGTCGAGCGTATAGGTGCTCCAACTGCCACCGCCGCCGTAACGCGCACTGTCGCGTTCGGTCCAACTGTCGGCACCGGTTTCGGCGCCACGCGGGATGGTGGAAAAGCGCCATAGTTCGCGACCATTGTCCTGGTCGTAGGCCATCACGCGACCGCGTATGCCCCAGTCACTACCCGCCGCGCCGGTAATCAAGGTGCCCTGCCACGCGGCAGGGACGGAGCTGAAAAACTCACCCTGACGCGGATCGCCGGCCTGCTGTTTCCATAACTGTTTGCCGGTGGTGGCATCGAGCGCCAACAGGCGTGCGTCGGGCGTGCCGCGGAACAGCTTGCCGTTGGCGTAGGCGACGCCGCGATTGACCTGGAATACTTCCTGCTGATCGGGGCGATAGCTATGCCGCCAGCGCAGTTTGCAGTTACTCGCATCCACCGCCAGCGTGTCGTGCGCGTTGGTCAGATAGAGCGTGCCGTCGATGGCGATGATGCCGGGCTGGAAGGTGCCCGAGTCATCGACTTGCAGACGACAGACTTCTTTCAGTCCGGCGACATTCGCGGCCGTGATTTGCTCGAGTGCGGAGTAACGCTGGCCATCGACGGTGTTGTTATAGCTCGGCCAGTCGGTGTCGCTCGGGCCGGCGGCGAACGCCAGTGAGCCCCATAACAAACCGCCGACCAAGGCCTGCGCGTGGCGCATGCCTGCATTCAATTTCTTCATTGTTCTCCCCTGGAATGCCCTGGTATGACGCGCATCGACGCCGCTGTCGGACTTGGCGCAGGGTGCACCGAGCCGCTGCAGCATGGCGCGCCACCGCTTTTGTTCGTCAGGTGAAGTATGTCAGCGGAAGACAGGAACGGCGAAGCTAATCTATCGGGTAGGGGTGGTCTGCATCGCTACCGTTGTCCCGCTGTGCGGGGGGAACGTGGTGTAGCGCTGGCGTCGCGCGCGAGTTTGGCTGGTGCGGTAGTTCGGGCGGCGGACTGCGAGTCCGCAATCAACGCTGGCGCGATTGCGCCAGCGGCAGAGCGCAGGCGATTAGCGCATTCCAAAAAACGACAGCACAGCCAGTACCACCACCACCAGACCGACGATATAAATGATGTTGTTCACAGCGCATCCTCCCAAAAACTGATTGACCGAAGCGATTGCTTGCGGCATTGCATTCGCATTCGTGCACTCTACGCGCACATCAAATCCGCACCGTGCGGCAGAGCGCACAGGGCGCTGGGGATGATTGATTCCGTCAATAAATGTGAGTGGCCTTGGTGCGTGTGATGGCCGGCAGCGTGGGCAGCGTAGCGCCTGACCCGCAGTCGGTATTCAGGTGCCATGTTCCTGGCGATGACCAGGAGCATGGTTGCTCTTTTGTGTCGGCATGTCAGTCGCCGAGGTCAACGCACGAACAGTGCGATGAGAATGATGATCGGTATCGGTATACCGAGAAAGTACAACAGTAGTGAACGCATCTTGCCTCCTTGGGAGTCAGCTTGATTGGAATGAATCAGGGTGATTTCCCGTCATGAACTTCCAGAAATGAATGCGGGATTGGTGTGGCAGTTCAGTCGCTCACAATCCCGCTCATCTGCAGGAGCCTAATATCGACGTCAGTCTTGGGACAGCGCACTAGGCGTCGCGGCTGCGACCGCCGATGGTGGCTGACAGACTGGCGACAAAAGCGCCAATCAGCAGCGATACGAACAACCACAGCGCTGCATAGGCCGAAGCCTTGCGCGCCACGTCGGCAGCCTGCTTAACGGCCGTCTCCGCATCCTGTAAGGCGCTCTGCAGACGTGCATAGGTTTCCGTTACCCGTGCTTCGGCCGCCTGCTGGGATATCCCGGTGTTGAGCGCCACCAGTTGTCCGACTTGACGCAGGTCGGCTGCCGGCAGTGATTCGCCCTTGGCAACCCGTTGGAAAATACGCGTCACTTCCCCCAGTTCACCGCCGCCACGCCGCATGCCATCGTTGCGCGGCGCGAGTATGTCGCCAGGGGTGGACGCCATCGCGGGCTCATCACGGCGAAACAGTACGTCGATGAAATAGGGCAGAGGACTCGATCCAGCCAGATTCGCTCTGCCAGCACCGTGCATGCCGTGCGCGACCATCGTCGAGCCAGCCTGCAGGGTTGTGCGTGCGGCTGCCGCACCGCTTTGCATGCCGCCGCCTAAAATCGATCCGACAGCCGAGGCCAGCAGTCCGGCCGTCACCAATGACGCAACGGCCCATGCCAGAAAGCCGTGCGCGGTATCGCGGAAGTAGATTTCGTCGGTTTCGACGTCAATCCATTTCGTGCGCAGACGCCCGGCAAGATAGCCACCCATCGCCGAGGCCAGCAGCTGCGTCACGGTCAGCCATACGATGGTCGAAGTATTGAAGGTCGAGGCGTCGACGCCGCGCTGATCCCACGGCGACACGGAAGACAAGCCGAGGCCGGTGCCGAGAATCAAAAGAATAAGGGAGAGCGAGGCGGCCGCCGCCGCACCCGCAATGATCGCACCCCAGGACACCGCACTGGCGGACGCATGTCGGTAATCCGCATTGGCACCGTCGAAACGGTGCTCACGCGCTTGCTCATCGAGATAGTTCGGAGTGGTAACAGCCATCGCATGTCTCGCAAGTCAATCAATCAAGATGGCAACGGTAGGACGCGCACCATCGAGGGTCTGTGCGCTGCCACACCCGTTGTCGCGGTGCACGCTGCGGTGGTTTGCGCATCGATGGGAAAGCCCAATACGAAGCCATGAAATCACAGCACTGCCAATGACCCCCAGCCAGGCAAACCATCGAGGAAATGCAGGCGAGTGGTGGCAGGAGTGAGCTTTGCCGGTGCCGCCACCAGTCGTTGTTCCACGACGACGACGTTCTGCCGGCGTCATGGCGCAACGAGCCAGGCGCTAAGTCTTGTGGCGGCGGGAGAACGCGCCGAGTGCGCAGATGCCACCGAACAGCAGCGGCAGGGCTGCCGGTACTGGCACTGGCGCCGCGGTGAACGAGATCCGATAGATATCGCTGTCAGCCAGGAGCTGACTGTCAAAGTGATACCCCGCTCCAGTCAACAGTCCATTAAACGCCGCCAGTTCAGCGAAATTGAAGGCCACTACGGAATTCTGATCCGAACGCAGGCCGTTGTTGCCGACGAACGCCGCGGCGGCAGGATCAAAGACTTCGGAGCCCGCATCCCACACATCGCGGGCCCGCTGCACTATGTTGCTGATGAGCAGATTGCCGCTCCCATCGAACAGACGGAAACCTGTCGGCGCGTCATTGCCGATGAATAAATCGTTACTTGGGATCACCATCGCAGCGAAAGTAAAGAACGGGTTGACATCGGTATCGATGGTAAAAATCTGTTTGCCACTGCCAGCAGGCAGCAGGGGGCCGGCCGGGTTGGGCAGCACCGTGCCAGTGACAGCGCCTGGATCGGCCGCGGCGAAAGCTGGGAACCAGTCCGCGCCGCTGCCGCCTTCGGCAACCGACACGATGGCCGGGCCCGCCACTTGGCCAATATTAAAAGCGTCGAAGACGCCACTGTGAAAGCCGACCCGCAGCGGCGCAAAGGCCACGCTGTTTTGCGGCGCGAGGTTTTCGACTGTGACAGTCAGTTGCACGACTGCGGCATGGCTGGCGAGCGGGAGCGTCGCGACGATGGCCGCCGCACAGAACGATTTGATCAAGCGCATGGTGTAGCTACTCCGAGATTGTATGGATAGGTGTCGGAGCCACCGCGCTCACACGAAGCGGGTCCGACATCCATCACTACGTAGCGCTGCGCTTAAACGATACTGAACAGACCTGCATTGACCGAGGTAGCAAGCGTATTAACGCGCCCGCAATAACAGCGCACCCGCCAGCGCTCCCGGCGCGCCGAGCGAGAGCCCCGGCAACAGGTGATAAAGAAGAACGTGGGTAGGGCTGTACATACACGCCAGATGCATGAGCAAGGCAGGCATCGCACCTGAGGCGAGGCCCAGCAGCAAACCGCTCCAGGCGCCGTGCAAAGGCCACCAGCGCCTGACCATGTACAAGCCCCACATCAGCCCTGGTATACCGACCAGTGCTGACTCGAACAGACACAAGGGGCGTTTGCCTTCCATCGAAAACGGCAGACTGGGGTTATGTAAGCCATAGGCCATGAGTGCCAGCCACGCGGTCAGCACCAGCAGAGGCCAGCCCACCCGTTGGTGCAGCGGCCTGATATCGGGAATGGCCAGGCGCAGCCCCGCCACGCCGAGTGACACAATCGCGGCCACGCCGAGCAGGAACTCAGCCAGGAACCGTGGTGATTGCAGCAGTTGCTCGGTAAAACCCGCACGGAAAGGGCCATCGAACAGCACAATCGCGGTGCTGAGCAAGGCCGAGCCGAGCAGCCACAGGGCGAGGCTGGCGCCACGCCCGGCGTGTTTTTCGACAGGGCGCAGGTCGGCGCTGAGAGCATCTATCAACTGTTCGCGGGTGGGATTCATGTCGGTAGCCCCTCGGCTTCCAGGACTTTACGGATAGCGAGCAGGCCACGCCGCAGACGTGCCTTTAAAGCCGCTTCAGAGATACCCAGCCAAATCGCCGCCTCGGCGGTAGTGCAGCCGGCGTACTGTGTGAGCGCGATGGCCTCACGGTGATCGGGGTCGAGATTTTCCAGGACCTTGACACCATCCAGGCGCCGCTGCAGCTCCTGCGGGTCGCTCGCGGCTTCAAGCAAGGAGACTTCGCCGCCGCGGCGGTGCTCGCGATTTTGACGCAGCACATCGATAGTACGATGGCGAACGAGCGTGAACATCCATGGCCGGAATGGTCGCGCAGGGTCATAGGTATGACGGGCCTTGTGGATGGCGAGCAGACATTCCTGTACGCAGTCTTCGAGGCTGTCGATGTGGCCGAAACGTACGCGTATGTAGCTCTCAATCGCGCTAGCCAACTCGCCGAGAAGTTTGCGATAAGCATCATGATCGCCGAGATGCGCCAATGCCATCCATGCCGCCCAGCGCTGTTCGTCAGCGCTCCAACGGGAAGCTCGCGGGTCTGCTGGCATGGGGCTCCGTGCTTATGGGGCGAGGATAGGGTTCCTGGACAATACGTTGCAGGAGCGATATTCGATGCAGGCTTCTGAAAAATTTTATCTCTCGATGCGTGTCTGGGGCCCGGTCGTGCCGGGCAGCACGCAATCTCTGCCGTCCGGCAGCGGTGCGGCTTCGTTCAAGCCTGGCACGGCCGCCGTCAGCGGTGCATTTGGGAGGCGCGACGATTTGCTGGCCGCTGCATGCTGCCCGGTCGGTGCGGCGGCGTTCAAGTTCGGCGCGCGCCGGGTTTGCGCAGGTACGATCATCGAGGGTATTGGCGCTGGTCGAGGCTCTTGCTGGTGTGAGTTAATCGAAGATAGTGCGGGATAGCCTTATGAGCGAAACGGGACATGGCGACGAACAGGCTCATGCGATCGTGGTGCGTGCCTTCGCTTTCGACTTCCCGGCAGATCTCTCGCCGCGCTGGAACCCGGCGCATGTCGTGCGTTCCC
>CAMCBY010000270.1 GCA_945873015.1 Klebsiella pneumoniae | reverse complement strand
TGACCTGCGTACTTCTGACCCTGATGTCTTTGCCGTCGGTGAGTGTGTCGAACATCGCGGCCAGTGTTATGGCCTGGTCGCGCCCTTGTATGAAATGGCGCGCGTAGTGGCGGCCGAACTTGCCGGCAACGCAGCGCGCTATAGCGGCTCGCAGGTCTCGACCAAACTCAAAGTCACCGGCATCGATGTTTATTCGGCGGGCGATTTTGCCGACGGTGAAGGGCGCGAGGAAATCGTGCTGCGCGATGCCGCGCGCCACACTTATAAACGCCTGACCCTGGCCGACAATCGTATTGTCGGTGTGGTGCTGTTCGGCGATACGCGCGATGGCGGCTGGTTCTATCAGCAGTTGCGCGAAGCGCGCGATGTGAGTGACAACCGCGATACGCTGATCTTCGGTCAACACTACGCCGGTGGCGCGAGCATGGACCCGACCGCGGCTGTTGCCGCCTTGCCCGATGAGGCGGAGATCTGCGGTTGTAACGGTGTGTGCAAGGGCAAGATAGTCAAGGCCATCACCAGCCAGGGATTAAAAACCGTCAACGATGTGCGCGCCCATACCAAGGCTTCGTCGTCCTGCGGTTCCTGCACGGGACTGGTTGAACGATTATTGAAGTTGCAGCTCGGCGCGGCCTACAGCGTCGATGCGATTGCGCCGATGTGTGGCTGCACTGCGCTTGGTCACGATGAAGTGCGGCGCCTCATCCTCGCCAAAGAATTAAAATCCATTGCGGCCCTCATGCAGAGCCTGGAATGGACGACTTCCTGTGGCTGCGCAAAGTGCCGACCGGCCTTGAACTACTACCTGTTGGCAGCGTGGCCGGGTGAATACGTCGATGACGCGCAGTCGCGCTACATCAACGAACGCGCCCACGCCAATATTCAGAAAGACGGCACCTTCTCGGTGGTGCCACGCATGTGGGGCGGCATGACCACGCCCGCCGAACTGCGCGCGATTGCCGATGTAGCCGAGCGTTTTGCCATTCCGGCAGTGAAAGTCACCGGCGGCCAGCGCATCGATTTGTTAGGCGTACGTAAACAGGATCTGCCGGCGGTGTGGGCGGAATTGAATGCTGCCGGCATGGTGTCCGGCCATGCCTACGGCAAAGCGCTGCGCACCGTCAAAACCTGCGTCGGCACCGACTGGTGTCGCTTCGGCATCCAGGATTCCACCGGCCTTGGCATTCGCCTCGAAAAATATTTATGGGGGGCGTGGACGCCGCACAAGGTCAAGCTCGCGGTGTCCGGGTGTCCGCGCAACTGCGCCGAAGTGACCTGTAAAGATTTTGGCGTGATCTGTGTCGACAGCGGTTATGAGCTGCATTTTGCCGGCGCCGCCGGTATGCATCTCAAAGCGACCGAGATTCTGTGCAATGTCACGAGCGAAGATGAAGTGGTGGAGTACTGCGCGGCAACCTTGCAGCTCTATCGCGAACAAGGCCACTACCTTGAGCGGATGTACTCGTGGGCGGCGCGGGTCGGTGTGGATGCCGTGCGCGAGACCATCGTTAAACGCGCCGACTTGCGCGCGGCCTTGCTCGCGCGCTTTGAGAAGGCGCAGAAACATGCTCAGCACGACCCCTGGGCGCAGCGCGCGCATGGACGCGAAAGCGGCGAATTCCGTTTGATGGCGCGTGTTGCGCGTCCGAAGGTGAACGTATGAACGCCCCGCAACGCCATTGGCTGGATGTGGGTCTGGTCAGCGATATTCCGCGCCGTGGTGCGCGCCGCGTCGAGACCCCATGGATGGATATCGCGATATTCCGCACCATGGATGACCGCGTGTTTGCGCTCGAAGACCGTTGCCCACATCGTAACGGCCCTCTGAGTCAGGGTATCGTGCACGGCACCCATGTCACCTGCCCCTTGCACAATCAGGTCATCGGCCTCGAATCGGGGCGGGTGCAGGCGCCCGATCATGGCTGTGTTGTCACTCTGCCGGTCAAGGTGGTGGACGGACGTATCTCACTCGGTCTGCCACTCGCGACCGCTGACCGTTGACGGCGCGCTGACCAGCGCGCCGTCAACGTCACCAGGGCAAGCCTCACCGGCCGCTGGCCGGCCTCAAGTCTGGCAGCGGCCGGCCGCCAGCGTGACAATGCGCCTCATGTCACCATCAATGCCCCTGCGCGGATTGTCTCGCCTGCTGTGGACGCTGGCGGGTGCGATTCTGTTTGCGCTCGGCGCAGTAGGCGCGGTGACGCCATTGCTGCCGACCACAGTGTTCTGGATTGGGGCGGTGGCCTGTTTCGCGCGCAGTCACCCGCTGTTGGCGGAGCGCATCCTCGCCCATCCGCTGTACGGCCCGCCGCTCAAGCGCTATCGCGACCACGGTGTCATCGATGCCCGCGGCAAACGCGCCGCACTGCTGGCGATGGCCGTGTCCGGCGCCATCTCGGTGCTGGTGACGCGTTCGTTGTTCGTCAGTGTGGCGGTTTGTGGGTGCCTGAGTCTGGTCGCCTTATATATCGCGACGCGGCCCGAAGCGCCGCCGCTCGGCGCGGAGCCCGGGACGTAAGCAGCTAGCGTGCTGTCCTGCAATGAACCTTCATGATTCACGTGGCTCTCGAAGCGTGATGCGGCGTTGCTGGTCGTCGCAATAGCGCCTCTCACTCCTTCTCGCGCCTTGCCTCGCACTCCGATTGCGGCGCGAATTATCGAAGTTCATCACGGCACAGCACACCAGGCACCGCCCGCATTGAGGGCGGCGCAGCCAGCCTGAGTGCAGGTCGCGGTCGCGACAGGTTGTGCCGCTGTCGCTGCCGCCCACCGTTTCGGGGAAGGGGAGTGCCGGGGCCGCGTGGCATCATGATGGTGACCTTCAATCACCTCATCCTGGGAGTCTCACCATGCGTCTGTCCACGCCCCGTATTGCGCCGCTCGAATCCGACCAATGGAATGACACTGCCCGCGAGGCCATGCAGCCCTTCGTCAAGGCCGGCAGCGATTTTAATATCTTCAAGACCATGACCAACCATCCCGATCTCATGAAGCGCTGGATGGTGTTCGGCAATCATGTGCTGTTCAAACAAAGCCTCGCGCCGCGCGAGCGCGAGTTGTTGATTCTGCGTATCGGTTATTTGTGCAAGGCCGGTTACGAATGGGGCCAACATGTGCTGGTGGCGCGTCAATACGGCATGAGCGACGACGAGATCCGCAGCGCCAAGAGCGGGCCAGCCACGCCTGGATTATCGGAACTCGATAGCCTGCTGTTGCAGGCCACCGACGAACTGCATGCCGATGCGTTTGTCAGCGACCCGACCTGGCAGGGGCTAGCGCGTCATCTTTCGACCGAACAGTTGATGGATGTGGTGTTTACGGTCGGCCAGTACAACCTGGTGTCGATGGCCTTGAATTCGTTTGGTGTACAGCCCGATGAGGGGTTGCCGGGGTGGGACATCTAGTGCGCTGTCCCGCAGGTGCGAATTTATTCACACCTGCGGGGACGCGGCGACTAGCCCTTCGAATGCGCGCCGTCGCACATCGGTGCTTTGGCGGTCGCCTTGCAACCGCAGAAGAAGACCTTCCTGGTTTCGGTGGCTTCATATTTGACCGGCGTCATACCGGTGTCCTTGTGGGCACCGTCGCAGAACGGTTGTTTGGCGCTCTTGCCACAGGAACACCACCAGTAGCTCTTGCCGGCCTCGACATCGACGGCATAAGGGGTGTTGGAAGCGCGGACAGGTTCAGTCATTTTAATCTCCCTGGTTTTGACGATTGCCGGCGCCCGGCACCATGGCCGGGCGTCGGCCTAGAATATTACTTCTTGACGCCTTCGATGCCGAAAGTCAGTTCGACGGTGGTCGATGCCGGCCCGAGTTCGTAGTTCACTCCGAAGTCGGCGCGGGTCATGGTGTAGGTGCCGATAAAACCGGCGCGATAACCGCCCCACGGATCCTTGCCTTCACCGACCTTGCTGACCGCGACTTCAATCGGCTTGTCGACGCCGTGGAAACTCAGCACTCCCGACAGCACTCCCTTATCCGCAGTGCCCTTGTAGCCGGTGGTCTTGAAAGCAGCCTTACCGAATTTGTCGACTTCGAGGAATTCCTTGCCACGCAGGTGTTTGTCGCGCTCGGCATGGTTGGTATTGAGCGACGTCGTATCGACTTCGACGGTAATACGGCTGGCTTCGGGTTTGGCCGGGTCATAACTGAATGTGCCGGCGAGTTTGTCGAAGCGACCGAACAACCAGCTGTAGCCGAGATGCTGAATCTTGAACTCGATGAAGGAATGGGTTGGGTCGATATCAAAATCGGCAGCCGGTGCGACCGCGCTGAAAGCGCAGCCGAGCCCGAATAGCGCGGCGGCGAGCGTGCCTTTGGCGATGACGTGCATGATGTTCTCCTGGTGCGTTGTTGGAAGACCGCGCCGCCGTCAGAGATCGGCAGTGGGGCCTGAGCGAAACAGATAACAGTCCATGGCGACCACGCCGTACATATAGCTGTGGTGTACGCGTTCGCCCGACCACGACACCCCGGCCGCGCCGAGCGCGACATGCAGGGGCAGAAAATGTTCGGGACTGGGATGGGCGCGCGCGCCGTGGGGCGTACTTTCGCGATAACCAATCACGGCGTCGCTGTCGCCGGCACAGATACACGCTTCGAGCCAGGCGCAGAACTGTTCACAGTAGGCCGGCGTCTGATCTGCGGCGGTCGTGCCGCGTTGCGCGCGAAAGTCCGCGAGATTGTGCGTGACCGAGCCCGAACCCATCACCAGCACGTTGTCATGACGCAGACTCGCCAGCGCGCGGCCGAGACGCCAGTGAAACAGCGGCGACTGCTGCGGACACACAGACATCTGCACGACTGGAATGTCGGCGGCGGGATACATACACACGAGCGGCGTCCAGGTGCCGTGATCGAAACCGCGTTCGGCGTCGCAGTGCACATTGAAGCCGGCTGTTTCCAGGCGCGCGGCGATGTCGTGGGCAAGCGCCGGTTCGCCTGCGGCACGATAGCGCATATCGAACAACGCCTGCGGGAAACCGAAGAAGTCGTGGATGGTCTCGGGCGCCGCGCCGCTGCCGATGTGCACCTCGTCGGTTTCCCAGTGCGCGGTCACCACCACTATCGCGCGCGGCCGTTCGAGTTGCTGGCCGAGGCCGTTGAGAAACTGCCGTGCCGGCCGGTCTTCCAGCACGATGGTCGGCGCGCCGTGCGAAACGAACAGGGAGGTGATAGGGCTGATGACGGCTGTCCTCGTTCAAAGCGTGCACATCGCACCGCTGGGGCATTATGGCCCTCGCCGAAGACGATACAATCGGGCAAGAAAGAAATTTGTTGTTTCGATTTCGAAGACAGTGAGAGGGCTCGGTGGATAAACTCGGTGCCATGCGCGCTTTTGCCAGAGTGGCGGAGAGCGGCAGTTTTTCCAGCGCTGCGCGCCTGCTCGGCCGTTCCAAGGCGGTGGTCAGCAAACAGATTGCGAGTCTGGAAGCGGCGCTCGGTGTGCAACTCCTGGCGCGCACTACGCGCCAGGTGCGCCTGACCGAAGTCGGACGCAGTTACTTCGAGCGCTGCGTGCAGGTGCTCGCTGAACTCGACGACCTGGAGAGCAACGTTCAGCAGAGTCAGTCCTCGCCGCGCGGTGTGCTGCGGGTGACCGGGCCACAGACCTTCGCCGAACTGCATTTGTCGGACGCGGTGCGTGAATTTCTGCTGCGCTATCCGGAACTCAAAATGGAACTGGTGCTGACCGACAGGATTGTCGATCTGGTCGATGATGGTTTCGATGTCGCGATTCGGGTGGGGCAACTGGAAGATTCAAGTCTGCTCGCGCGGCGGCTCACGGCGAGTTCCGTGGTCACCTGCGCGGCGCCGGCCTATCTCGCCAGGCGGGGTGTGCCACGGTCACCCGAACAACTCAGTAATCATGACCTGGTGCTCGATTCAAACGTCCGCCAGCCCGGTACCTGGCGTTTTCGGCGCGGCACACGCACGGTCAACGTCAGAGTCAGCGGCAGGCTGCAGGTCAACAGCGCAGTGATGGTGCGCCATCTGCTGGTGGGCGGCGCCGGCATTGGCCTGTGTCCGGAATTTGTGGTGCGGGACGATCTGGAAGCAGGACGTCT
>CAMCBY010000269.1 GCA_945873015.1 Klebsiella pneumoniae | reverse complement strand
TGGCACGTGTCGCGAGTTCCGGACGTCGTGCGATAAGGTGCTCAGGCATCTGCCCGCGCACCGTGTAGGCAAAGGCGATGACTTGCGCGATGGCGACGAACAGCTTGTCGGGAATCTGTGTGCCGAGTTCGACTTCGGCCAGCACTTCTATCAAGGCCGGTTCCTGATCGATAGGCACGTTATGTTTGCGCGCGAGTTCGACGATGCGTTCGGCTGTCTCACCGCGTCCCTTGGCGGTGACTCGTGGTGCGCTCTCGCCATCCCAATGCAAGGCGACCGCAACGTTGATCGGTACTTCCGGTGGCACTGCTCAAACCCGTTCGTTGATCAACTGGCGGGCGCCGATGCGCGGTCGCGCCGATACCGCCAGCGGCGCGATGAAGATTTGATTGACCTCGAGACCGGCGTCGCTCAGGCCGTGTTCGAGTTCGCCAATACGCGCGCCTATCTGTTCGTTGAATTCGGCATCCGTGGAACCTAGGCGCAGGCTCAGACTGTCACCGCTCAGTTGCAGGCGCGCGCTGAATTCATGACCGCCGTCGAGCTTCAGGTTGAGGGTCACGCTGGTACGCGGCGCGCTTTCACTATCGGTGTGGTGAGCGTCGGATTCGACTTCAAGGTGCAGCAGATCGGTGTGTTGCTCACGCACTACCGGCAGGTCTACCACCAGCGGCTGCGCCTGACTGGGAGTGTTGGCGACGGTTTGTAACTGGTTCGATTCAAGCCGCGCGACCACGCTTTCGACCAGGGTTTTGAGTTCGCTGACACGATGGTCTGCCGGCGTCACTGTCGGAGTCGGTGCTGAGGCGGTGTCGTCCGCCGTGGTCGGCGCTTCACCGCGAACGGCGGTATGGGTGTGCAAGGTTTGTTGTACGAACTTATCCAACTCGTTGCGCACTGCCGGCGGCAGGCTGGCGAGATCAGCAGCGAGGCGCGCGAATTGCGCACGCATGTCGCGGCTTACATCGGGTTGGCTGTCATCCTGAACGGCGCTCAGCAGCCGCGCCTCGGTCGGCAGCGCCGCCTGCTCAAGCGCAACACGCAGCGTAGTTGCGACCTGCAACTGCTCAGCCTTGGGCAGGGCGTTACGCAGATTCTGCAGGTCCTGACTCAAGGTCGCCGCCGCGCCGCGGCCGACGGTCTCGGTCAGGCCACGCAGGTTACTGTTCAAGGCGTCGAGACTGCGCAGCAGGCTGGCAGTGTCCTGCGGCGTAGCCTGCTGCGGCAATACCCGCGCCAGCGCGCGACTGACGGCACCGGCTTCGGTGGGTGGCCGATGAGGCACCACCTGCATGACCGTAGTGGCGCCGGTAGCGGTGACCTTGAGATTGAGCTTCTGTCCGACTTCGAGCAGCGCATCAGTGCGCGCCACCACGATGCGCTCACCGATAGCAAGACGGGTGAAGTTTTCCTCAGTCTTGCCGACAACTTTCGCGACCAGCAGATCATTGACTGACCACGGCAGGGTGGGCGCGAGGCGGGTGGCCAGTGGTGTCGCGAGATGGGTTGGAAACTGGATCTGCATGACGGGTGCAGCGGCAACCGCCGATAAAACTTGACCGCCTGCGCGGCGGATTGCGGCAGGATAGTCAAACGATGGATGTCACGCCTGACGATGTCAGCGAAGAACTCTGGTATGTGCGCCGTGGCGACGCGGTGCGTGGGCCATTGCGGTGGGCGGCGCTGGCGCGTGATGTCGGGCTCGGACGCATTCATGGCGACGATCGCCTGAGTCGCGATCAGCAGCAGTGGTTGCCACCGAGCGACGTGCTGCCACGCCTGCCGGCAGTTGGTTCACTGGCAGGCAGCGCGCATGACGAACGTCGTGAGCTGCGGCGTCTCGCTGTGAACGAAGTGCAGGATGAACAGCGTGAAGGTCAGGAGCGGCGCGCGGTCGAGGAGGCGAGTGTCATCAATCGCCGAGCGCGTTCCGAGCGCGTATGGGCGGGACTGCGTCCGTCGCGCGACGAACGCAGTTCGCGTATGCCATTGCTGATGATTGGTCTCGCGCTGAGCGCAAGTCTGGCACTGGCTTTGCGCATGACCATCCCGGCGCAGAACTCCGCACCCGATTGTCGAGCAGCTGCCGCCAGCGGTATCAACTGGGATTTCTGCGCCAAACCCAAGCAGCAACTCGACGAGCACAATTTGAGTGGCATGTCGGCCCGCAATGCGCAGTTGAGTGGTGCGAATCTGGTCAACGCCAAGCTGCGCGGTGCCGATTTCGCTTACGCTGATTTATCTGCCGCTGATTTCACGCTCGCCGATGCGCGTCAGATGCGCCTGGTCGGCGCGAGCCTGCGTAAGGCGGTGTTCAATCATGCGCGTTTGACCGGCGCAGATTTGAGTTTCGCTGACTTGAGTGGCGCGTCGCTGTCGGGCGCTGAGTTGAGCGCGGTGCGCCTCGGCAATACCATCTGGACCGATGGTCGAGTGTGCGCGCGCGACTCTATCGGGGTGTGTAATCGGCCATAAACAGCGCCCCGACACCCCACTTCGGCATCAACACGCACTCGATATCGACACTGTCTGTCGCGAGCACGGCATCAAGACAGTTGCGGTGGCGGCTGCTTGTGTGTCGTGAGCCGCGCGCGGAATTCTTCGCGGCGATGGATGCGACCAATGTCGATCTCCAATTTTTCAGCGAGCCGTTCTATCGACAATTGACCGGCGGCGAATTGGCGCCAGTGTTGGATACGCTTGAATACATCGCCCAACACCACACTAACAATTACGACTCTCTTGAGCCCGGGCATGAACGTATGTCAGTTGCGGCAATGTGCATGACGCGGCGGGGGATGCCACGTTTTGCCATGTTTGTGCGATGACGCTCATGCAGCGTGGCTGGTATAAAATCGACGGCGACGCGCTGACGGCGGATGGCCGCTGCCCGCGTTGCGAAACACCATGCGCTGGGCACTTCGCATGCGCCGCTGGACAACGGGAGCGACGACGTCAGGCAATTAAATTGGCTTGAATGCCAATTAGCTCTTGAACATTCTTCGATGCATCTCTATTATCCGGTAGCTCAATTGCGGGGTGGAGCAGTCTGGCAGCTCGTCGGGCTCATAACCCGAAGGTCGCAGGTTCGAATCCTGCCCCCGCTACCAACCTAAAAGGCCCCGGGTAATCGGGGCTTTTTATTTTGGGCTGGAGAAAATCGGCTTGACGGACCGCATACATTCGCAGATAGAACCAACCGTGGCGGGACTGGGCTACGAACTGCTCGGCATCGAACGCAGCCGTGGCGGTGCCTCGCAACTGCTGCGTTTGTATATCGACCACGCTGACGGGATCACTGTCGAAGATTGCGAACGCGTCAGCCGACAAGTCAGCGATGTGCTCGACGCCGAGCAACTGGTCGCTGGCGAATACACGCTGGAAGTTTCGTCGCCGGGACTCGACCGACCGTTGTTCACCCTTGAGCAGCATCGTCGTTTTATCGGCGAAGAAGTGGCCCTGCGCCTGCGCGCTCTGGTCGGTGGCCGGCGGCGCGTGACCGGCAGGTTGCGTGCAGTGGGGGAGGAGAGCTTGCAACTGGAAGTCGAGGGCGAGCCCTTGGAAATACCGTATCGCGAAGTCGAGCGCTCGCGGCTGGTGCCGGATTGGACGGCTGAAATGAATCGTCAGCGGCATGCCGCGGCGGACTGAGTCAGTATAGGTATATAACTGATGAACAAAGAAATTCTAACTGTCGTTGATGTCGTCTCCAATGAGAAGGGCGTAGGCAAGGAAATCATTTTTGACGCACTTGAGGCCGCCCTGGGCAGCGCCACCAAGAAACGATTTGAGGCCGACGTCGATTGTCGTGTCGCCATCGATCGTGCCACCGGCGACTATCAGGCATTCCGCCGCTGGGAAGTGATTGATCCCGCGCAGCGTCCGCCACTGGACGAACACGATGAAGGTTATGCCGAAGCGCTGGCCGCCGAAGAAAAAATCAGCGACGGCGAATTGCCTTACCCCGAGCGTCAGATCTGGTTGACCGATGCACAGGCGCAGAACCCCGCGCTGAAGGGTGGTGATTTTATTGAAGAGCCGCTCGAGGCCGCCGAGTTCGGCCGCATCGCCGCGCAGACCGCCAAACAGGTCATCGTTCAGAAAGTTCGTGAGGCTGAGCGCGCGCAGGTGGTCGATGCCTATAAGGACCGCATTGGCGAACTGGTCATGGGTATCGTCAAGCGCGTTGACCGCGGCAATGTCTATATCGATCTGGGCGGCAATGCCGAGGCCGTGATCACCAAGGACCAACTCATTCCGCGCGAGATGGTGCGGTCCGGCGACCGTATCCGTGGCTACCTCTTCGATGTGCGCCCGGAAAAGCGCGGCCCGCAGTTGTTCGTGAGCCGTACCGCCAAAGAATTACTGATTGAACTGTTCAAACTCGAGGTGCCGGAAATCGGCGAAGGTGTGATTGAAGTGCTGCACGCAGCACGCGATCCGGGGCTGCGCGCCAAGATTGCAGTGCGCAGCCGCGATCAGCGTATCGATCCTATCGGCGCCTGTGTCGGTATGCGCGGCTCGCGCGTGCAGGCGGTCTCCAACGAACTCGGTGGCGAACGCGTCGATATCATTTTGTGGGACGAAAATCCCGCGCAGTTCGTCATCAACGCGATGTCGCCCGCCGAAGTGGTCTCGATTCTGGTCGATGAAGACACCCGCGCGATGGATGTCGCAGTGGTCGAAGAACAGTTGTCGCAGGCCATCGGCCGCAATGGCCAGAATGTGCGCCTCGCCAGCTTGCTGACCGGCTGGGAACTGAACGTCATGACCGAATCTCAGGCCGAGCAGAAGAGCGAGGCCGAGGTACACAAGAACCAGAAGATGTTCATGGAACTGCTGGATGTCGATGAAGAGGTCGCCGCCATCCTGGTGCAGGAGGGTTTCACTTCAATAGAAGAAGTGGCCTACGTGCCCGAGCAGGAAATGCTCGACGTCGACGAATTCGACGAGAATCTGGTGCAGGAACTGCGTCAGCGTGCCAAAGACGTGCTGTTGACGCGTGCCATTGCCAACGAAGAACGTCTCGATGGTGGGAGTCCCGCCGATGACCTGCTGGCGATGGAAGGCATGGACGAAGAACTTGCGTTCCGCCTTGCGGCGGTGGGCATCAAGACCATGGACGACCTCGCCGAACAGTCAGTGGATGAACTTCTGGAAATCGGCGACTTGGACGAAAAGCGCGCCGCGGCGCTCATCATGAAGGCGCGCGAACCATGGTTCGCTGACGCCGGGCAGAATAATCAGATCGAGGAGCGCGCCGATGGCTGAGGTGACGGTACAGCAGTTCGCCGGGGTGGTCGGCATTCCGGTCGAACGTTTGCAGCAGCAGCTCACGGAGGCCGGTTTGCCCGCCAAGAGCGCGGGCGACATGATCTCCGATGAGGAGAAGAGCCAGCTCCTGTCCTTCCTGCGCAAGATTCATGGCAAGGAAGAGGCCACGCAGGAGCCCGCCAAGATCACGCTCAAACGCAAGACTGTCACCGAACTCAAGGTGCAGCCCGACCGTGGTCGTGCGCGGCCTCGGCCAGGTACCGGGCCGGCGGCCAAGCCGGTCGCGACCAAGACCGTCAGCGTCGAGGTGCGTAAGAAAAAGACCTACGTCAAACGCGCCCTGCTGCAGGACGATGAATCTGTACGTGTAGAGAAAGAGGCCGAGGAGCGCGAACGCCTGCGCGCCGAGGAAGAGGCGCAGTTGCGCGCCGAAGAAGAGCGTCAGGCCAGCGAACGCGCCCGCCTGGAGCAGGAAGCGGCCGAGGCCGAAGCAGCACGCGAGCGCGAGGAACAGGCGCGTGTGGCGGCGGAGAAAGCCCGCGCCGAAACACAGGCAGCGCCGCGTAGTGCCGTCAGCCCGAGTCCTGCGCCGACCACCGCAGCGCCGGCACGCCCGGCGCCGCTGCCGCGCATTGATTCCAACCGTGGTGTGATCACCAATCCGGCGCAGACCCAGCCGGGTAATACCGCAGACAAGAAGAAGGCGGCGGTCAAAGGCAAAGGCCGTGACGGTCGCGATGAGCGTGACACCAGCCGTGACAGCGCTGGCCGCAAAGAACTGCATGTCGCTACCGAGAAATCGGGACGACGTCGCAAGAAGC
>CAMCBY010000268.1 GCA_945873015.1 Klebsiella pneumoniae | reverse complement strand
ACCCTGCACTGTGTGTCCTTGAGTGTGCGCGACAGTGCCGCGCTGCTCGATGTGACCTGCGGCGCACTGCCCGGCGAACCCTATGGCCTGCCGCGTCCGACGCGCCCGTTCCTGCAGGAGGTCGGCATCGAGCCGGGTCGCCTGCGTATCGCACTCGTGACGGATACACCCGGCCACGGAACGCCGCTCGATGCCGAGATTCGGCAGGCGGTGGAAGAGGCCGGCCGGCTGCTGGAAAGTTTGGGGCACGAGGTCGAAGTGCAGCCGGTGCCCTATGATTTCTGGCCCTTGTATAAAACCTATACCGCTTTGGTTGCGGTACAGACCGCCGCGTTCATCGATGCGATGGCGCCACTGGTTGGTCGCGCCGCGACCGAGGACGACATGGCGCCACTGTACTGGTCAATGATCGACAAGGGCCGGCGGATCTCCGGCCCAGAGCATTCCAACCATATCGAGTTCGTGCGTGCTGCGAGTCGTGATTTCCTGACCCGCATGGCGGCCTTCGACCTGTGGCTCATGCCGACCGTGCCGATGCTGCCGCGCGTGCATGGTTATTACGACATGGCGCTCGATGTCGAAAGCTATGACGACACACGCATGGGGCCGGACTGCTGCTACACCGCGCCTTTCAACGCCGCTGGTTCACCGGCGATGTCGGTGCCGATGGGCTGGTCGCGAGAGGGACTGCCGATAGGCGTGCAGTTCGTGGCACGCGATGGCGACGAAGCGACGCTGTTGCGCGTCGCCGCGCAGATAGAAGCGGCGCGCCCGTGGCGCGGCCGCAAGCCGCCGGTGTGTGCATGAGGTCGTGGGTGTGGGTTTGAATGTGCGAATGAATTGAGTGGCGGTCTAAAACTCAGCATCGGCATGCAATCTGCTGTGGGTCAGACTTCAGGAAGCTCTGATTAAGTGTAGCGAGCATGGCCGCGCCAGGAGCCGCGCAGAGAGCGACGAGACATATCGCACCGATGAGCGGCGCCGAAGTGCGCAGCACGGAGGCTTCCGCTCCATTGGCTGGTGAGGTGTCACTCGCTTACTCAATTTTTGTTTACCGAGCCGCCTTCGCGCTAGCCAGGGAGGCCAGATCTTCGGCGGTTGGCGTTCCCGGAAAATTCGGGAGTTCGGGATTCAGGAAGTCCCAAGGTTGTACGCTTCCCGTCCAGATATTCGCATCGAGGACTATTCGTGCTGGGTCGTCCAGGCTCGCTACGCTGATTCCATGGATCTCCGGAAATAGTGCGGCCTTTGCGGCGAGCGGCGACCCGCACTCTGCACAGAAGCCTCGGTATGTTTTGTGTCCGGTCGTGCCGGTACTTTCGTGGAACTTCGGCTCGCCTCGGATGAATCGCACTGTCGAGATATGGAAGACAGCATTCACTGCACCGCCTCCGCCCGTTGACCGTTGGCACTCTCTGCAGTGGCAGATCCAATTGAACATTGGGTCGGCCGAGCATTCGTATCGGACGGCGCCGCAGGCGCATCCGCCTGTATAGGGAGCGGTCATCTGGATTTGGACCTATCGGTATTCAGTGGCGCCAGAATAGCCCGGGACCTCGATAACCCGATACGCCAAATAGTGACACCCAACAGAAAAACAGGCGAGGAGCGAACGAGCACGCGACAACACGCGCGGCTAGCTTTGTCACTTAATCAGAGCTTCCTTCAGTCTGACATTCACACACGATAGGCGGCGTCGCGCCATTGCGACAGTGTCAGACTGAAGTCTGACCCACAGTGACCACGACGCCCCTGCCGGTGCGATTTTAATCGCCGCTTTAACTACACCCGCAGCTTCGCGTATTCGTCCAGGATCGGCAGCACCGTGTCGCGGCCTTCTGATGGCAGCGGCAGGATGGCGCGTGTGGCGCCCATGCCGGCGTGTTTTTTCAAGGCTTCTGCCGGCACCGCCCGTGCGTAGAACATGCCCATGCTGAGGCTGGCCGGATCGCGACCTATCTTCGCGCAGGCGGCGTGGATCTCCTGCAATCCGCTCTTGACGTCATAAGCGCCGCCGAGCGGCATCCAGCCGGTGCAGAATTCGGCGACGTGAGCCGCCGTGAGCGGGCCGGCGGCACCGCCCATTACTATCGGCGGATAGGGTTTCTGCAGCGGTTTGGGCCATGCCCAGCTTTTCTCGAACTGAATGTGTTTGCCGTGGAAGCTGGCTTCGTCCTTGGTCCATAACTCGCGCATCAAGAGAATCTTCTCGCGCAGGATTTCGCGGCGCTGTTTGTAGGGCAGGCCGTGATTGCGCATCTCCTCCACACACCAGCCGTATCCGATACCGAGCTCAAAGCGGCCACCGGAAATCACATCGAGGCTCGCCACTTCCTTGGCCAGCCAGATAGGGTCACGCTGCGCGACCAGGGTGATGCCGGTGCCGAGGCGTATTTTGCTGGTCACGGCGGCGGCAGCGGCCAGTGCCACGAATTGATCATGCGAGCGCCAGTATTGTTCCGGCAGCGGCGGCGCGCCTTCACGGCCGCCCCACGGCGTTTCGCGACTGCTGGGGATGTGGCTGTGCTCCGGGAACCACAGCGACTCCAGTCCGCGCGCTTCCACTTCGCGTGCAATTTCGACCGGCTGCATTGATTTGTCGGTCGGGAAAATCATTACTCCGATATCCATCACGTTCTCCTCTCGATTGGTTTTTGTGCAAACCGGTCTTGCTGCGGGCCTGGCTCAGGCGCTTGCTGGTGATTGTTCAGCGTGCCGGTGCATGTCCGCGTCAATTCGAATCCGCACGCTCTTCATCGGTACCGATGTATAACATCTCGTCATCGACGCTCACCCGATAGCTGCCGATGGCCGTCACACACGGCGGGCGCGTGGCGGCACCGCTGCGAATATCAAAACCGCCGCAATGATGCGGGCAGAGTATTTCGTCGCCTGCCAGCTCGCCTTGCGCGAGCGAGGCCTCGCCATGGCTGCAGGTGTCATCGAGCACGAAATATTCGCCCTCGCGTTGTAATACCAACAGCGGCCCGCCCTGCGTGCGCTCGATGCGCTGCATGGGCTGTGCGCCGAGTTGGCTGAGCGCGATGAGAGCGATACGCGGCACAGGTCGGTCTCGCGGGTCTGAATTGGCCGATTCTGCCCGATGCCGGCAACGCGGGCGAGCGCCGCCTGTGCGGCACCTCGCGCGCCACCCCTCGACGCCGCGCACGCGCCGCAGTAGGGTGTTTCATCGCCGCTCGCGAAAGAGATCCGCCATGGCCTCCAACTTACCGTTTCGCTACCACGGTCTTGACCACGTTGTGTTGAAGGTCACAGATATCGAACGCACCTTGCATTTCTACTGCGAAGTGCTGGGTATGAAACTCGAACGCATCATCGACGACGCTGGTATTTACCAGTTGCGCTGCGGTCGCCATCTCATCGACCTGCAGGTGATGCCTGCCGGTACTGCGCTGGCGGAACCTGCGGCGCGGGGCATCGGGCACCTGTGTGTACTGATAGACGGCGACATGGGCGCGATACTCGATCACCTTGCGGCGCACAATGTCGCGGTTGAATGGGGGCCGCTGGAACTCTATGGCGCGACCGGCTTCGGCACTTCCATTTATGTGCCCGATCCTGACGGCCACACTATTGAACTCAAAGTCGATCATGCCGATTATCCACTGCGTGTGGCCGGTAATGCCGCGATGAGTGCCTTGACTCGTCCGCCGCCCAAGCCGCGACGGTAAGCAGCTTGCTGAAGCTTAACCAGGTTGCGCGCCGCCGCGCATGAGGACAGCCGAAGGAGAGGTCGAACACGATGGGCAAGCCGACGGACGACGACGACGGGCGTGCACTCGATAGCGCCGACTATAAAGCGCTGTTCAAACCGATGCCGCAGGGCATGGCCTATTGCGTACTGCTCGAGGATCGTGAAGGCGGCGTCGACTGGCGTTATCTCGCCGTCAATCCGGCCTTCCTGCGCGCGACCGCCATGCCGGACCCGAGCGGACGTCGCGCCAGCGAAGTGCAGCCCAATCTGGCCGCCACCGAAGTGGCGCTGGCGCGTTGTTTCGCCCGCGTGGCCAAGGGCGGTCTGGCTGAGCAGTGGGAGCTGTTCCTCGCGGCATTCGATGCCTGGTTTGAAGTGACGGTGCACGCACCTGCAGCGCGGCATTTTGTTCTGACCCTCAACCCGATCTCGGAGCGTAAACGCAGCCAGCAAGCAGTCGCCGAAAGTGAGGAGGTACTGCGCCTCGCAGTCGAAGGCGCCAATCTCGGCACGTGGCGCTGGAACCTCACCGACGACAGCGCCTATTACTCCGAACGCAGCGCTGGACTGTTCGGCCTGCCTGCCGGGCAGGCGCTCGATCGTGCGCTGTCGTTTCGTATGATTCATCGTGACGACCGGGCCCTGGTGGCGAGTGTCATCGAATATGCGCTTGCGCAGCGCAGTCACTGCGAATTCGAATTTCGCGCGGTATGGCCCGATGGCAGCAGTCACTGGCTGACTTCGCGCGGGCACGGCACATATGCCGAGGACGGCCGCCCGCTGCGCATGAACGGCGTGATGTGGGACATCGACGTGCGCAAACGCGCCGAGCAGGACTTGCACCGCTCTGAGCAGCGCTTTCATGGTCTGTTCGACTGCATGCGCGAAGGTTTTATGATTCTCGACGCGATGTGCGATGGCAGCGCGGCACGGCGTGACTGGCGCGTGGTGGATGTCAATCCGTCCGGTTGTGCGCAAGTCGGCGTGAACCGCAACAGCATGATTGGCCAATCAGTGCGTGACGTTTTTCCGGCCTTGGAGGAGAGCTGGTTCGTGGCCTGCGCACGTGCCGAGAGTGGCGTGGGTGCGATGCGTTATCGCGGCTATTATGCCGCCATGCAGCGGCATTTCGACGTGCACTTCTATGCTATGAAGCCTGGTCAGGTGGCCTGCGTATTCACTGACATCACGCTGCAACTGCGTACCGAGAGCGAACATCAACGCCTCGAAGCGCAGTTCATGCGCGCACAGAAAATGGAAGCCATCGGCCAACTGACCGGCGGCATCGCCCACAATTTCAACAACATCCTGACCGGCGTGCTCGGTTACGCCAAACTGGCGCTCAGCAACAAAGACCTCGATGCCGACAGCAAGGTGCGCAAGTATCTCGGCGAAGTGTTGAGCGGCGCCGAGCGTGCCGCCGAGCTGGTCGATAAGATGCAGATCTTCAGTCGCGGTCCGCGTGGGGGAAGTGGCGAGGTAGCGCAGACTTCGCGCGCCGATATCGAAGAAATCGTGCATATGTTGCGCGCCGCGCTGCCGGCCAGCATCGACCTCGAGCAGCAACTCGAAGAGAGTGCCGAACTGCCGCTGTCACCAGCGGATATGCACCAGTTGTTGATCAATCTGGTGGTCAACGCACGCGATGCAATATTTGAAGTGCGCGCGACTGGGCGGGTGGTGGTGAGTTTGCGTGCCGCGCGAGCGCTGACGGCCGTGTGCAGTGATTGCCGCGTCAGTTTCAGCGCACAATTTGCTGAACTCGCGGTCGGCGATGATGGCAGCGGCATGTCGCCTGAGCGTGCGCAGATGATCTTCGACCCGTTTTTCACCAGCAAAGAAGTCGGCAAGGGCACCGGACTCGGTCTGTCGGTCGTGCGCGGCATCGTGCATGACGCCGGCGGTCATATCCTGGTCGAGACCGTGCCGCTGGTCGGCACCGTGATGCGCCTGTTGTTTCCGCTGTGAGCGCGCTGCGCTGCGCTGTGCTCAGCGCTGCGCGGGTGGCAGCTTTGCGAGTGTCGCGGCGAATGTGCGATGCGCGGTGACATCGACCGGACGATGCCGGACCGTGGTGCTGGCCGGGTCGGCACCGAGGTAATTGCCGCCACGGCGATCAACGGCTGGGCGTATCGGCCGCGCACAGAAACCACCGCCACAGTTCGGGCAGACATTGTCCAGCACCTGCTGCACGCAGGTAGCGCAAAACGTACATTCATAACTGCAGATCATGGCTTCACTGCTGTGCGCGGGCAGGGCGCGGTTGCAGTGTTCGCAGCTCGGGCGTAGTTCCAGCATGGCGGTGGCTCCTGGCGGCGCACGCTCAAGCGCGTGCCTGTGGCGGATGAGTGTCGAGATGAGTGTGCAGGTGGTCGAGCTGCGGCAGCACATCGCCGCCGCCCGGCGCGATCAGTACATC
>CAMCBY010000267.1 GCA_945873015.1 Klebsiella pneumoniae | reverse complement strand
TGGCGCCGCGACTGCCAGCTGCGGCGGCTGTTGATTGCCTGAAAATCACAAAATCCTTGGTCGGATCCGCGGCGGTTGATGCCTCGTGCGATACGGTGGCGCTCACACAGCGGGGGCTGCGCGCGCTCATGGGCTATTTGCACTATGTCGATGAATAGCAGGTGCAGGGTGTCGCAGACGCTGAAATTGTTGCCGGCGTGTTTTCGGCGACTCCGCCCCCTTGATGCCGAACCGATCCAGAGGTGCTAAATGTGAAAACCCTCGCCTTTATCGCCGTCGCACTGCTCAGCAGCGCGACGTTCGTCACTGCCGCCGAACCGGCCTCGCAACCTGCAGCCTATGGCCGCGAGGATACGCTCGGGGCCGTCAACAACCTGAGCGCGGAGACCGTGCTGCAGGCAGCCGGCCTGATCCGCCACGGCAAGGTGTATTCGCTCGCCATCCCGACCAGCCCGCGCAGCGTCGCCTACGGTCCGCGTAACTATCAGATCCACGTAGCGCCGATCTTCGTCGGCAACGACTCGACCTATGGTGCCAACCGTCTGCAGGGCTTCGATGATGTGATCATCTCGCATCTTGGCGTAGGCACGCAGATCGATGGATTTGCGCATGTCGCGATCAACGGCCGCCATTACAACGGCGTCAAGACACAGGACGTGATCCGCCCCGGCGGTGCGATCCGCTACGGTGTGGAAACCATTCCGCCGATAGTCGGCCGCGGCGTGCTACTCGACATGGCGGCGGCCGCCGCTCCCGGTGGACTCGCGGCCGGCACCGTGTTCAACCGCCGCGAACTCGAGGCCGCCGCCGAGCGCGAGGGCGTACGCCTGCGCAAGGGAGACATCGTGCTGCTGCATACCGGTCATCTGGTCGCCGCCGACAACGACTATCAGCAGGATCTGCAGCACGTTGCCGGGCTGGGTGTGGAAGGTGCGGACTACCTTGCCGGCCTGGGCGTCGTGGCGGTCGGCATGGATGCCTGGATCCCCGAGGCCATGCCGGCCGAGCACAAGGAAGACTTCCTGCCCGTGCATGGCACCTTGCTCGTGAAGCACGGCGTGCACATCCTGGAGAACATCCGCACCGCCGAACTCGCCACCGATCGCGCCTACGAGTTCTTCTTCGTGCTCGCCGCGCCGCGTTTCGCCGGCGCCGTTCAGAGTGTCGTACATCCGGTTGCGATCCGCTGAGGTCCTCGCACCCGCGCCTCAACCCTAAGGCAGGAGGCACCGTCATGAGCACCGCAGCAGAGATTGGTCGCGAACCTTGGGGTCAGATAGGGATCAGCCAGTACCGTCTGGCCAAGGACATCAGCGTTCCGCAACGTCGGATTGGGGAGATTGTTCAGGGTAAGCGGGCTATCAGTGCGGATACGGCGTTGCGCTTGGGCCGCTATTTCGGGATGGAGGCGCAGTTCTGGTTGAACCTGCAGACTCGCTACGATCTATTGCAGGCGGAGACGGGTTCGGCGGACCGGCTGGATGTTGAGGTGACGCCGCACGCAGCATAGATAAGAAAGATTGCGGATAGTCAGGATAACCGCGCTATCCGCTGAATTCGAGCCGAAATCGAGCCCCGCTGTAGTTGGCCATAGTTGAATTTGAACGCTGCCCGCAGAACCGGACGACGTGGATGGCGGGCGCCTACCCCGGAATTGCGTGCGCGATGGCTATCTTGCAGTGGTGGATGAACGCGGTATCCGCATCGTGGCCGATGGCTTCCATTTCACCAATGAAGTGCGGCTGGATGCCCAGGAAGAGTGGCTCTATATCGTGGAGACCACCGGCCCGCACATCACGCGCATGCGGCTGGACGAGTCGCAGGCGCAAGGTGTGCGCCTGACCGACCGCGAGGTCTTCGGCCCCACGCACCTCGGCGGCTACCCCGACGGCATCGCCTTCGACAGCTTTGGCAACCTGTGGTGCACGCTGGTCATGGTGGACCAGCTCATTGCACTCACGCCCAAGGGCGACCGGCGACTGCTGCTCGACGATGGCAATCCGGAAGCCAGCCGCCAGCTGCTAGCCAAGATGGACGCTGGCACCGTGACGGCCGAGGACATGCAGCGCGCGCACGGCCGCATCGCCCCCTGGATGGCCAGCATCACTTTTGGCGGAGCCGATCTGCGCTCGGTTTACCTGGGGAGCCTGCTGGGCCAGCGCATCCCCTGCTTCGGTTCGCCCGTGGCGGGCCTGCCGATGGTTCATTGGTGATCAAAACAGAGAAGGAAAAATCCATGCCGCGCAAGCTTGTCGACCTGTCGATTTATCTGGAGAACGACGTCATCTCCGACCCGCCGGCCTTTGCGCCAAAGATCCAGTATTTCGACCACAAGAACTCTTTCGAGCAGATGGCGCCGTTCTTTCCGGGCCTGAAGCAGGAAGACCTGCCCGACGGCGATGTGTGGGCCGTCGAGCTGGTTCAGCTGTCCACCCACAACGGCACCCACCTGGATGCGCCCTACCACTTCCATAGCACCATGGACAAGGCGCTGGGTGACCAAAAGCGGTCGTGGACCATCGACGAAGTCCCGCTGGACTGGTGTTTCCAGCCCGGCGTCAAACTGGACTTCCGTCACTTTGCCGACGGTTATGTGGTCACCGCCGCCGACGTCGAGGCCGAACTGAAGCGCATCGGCCACACGCTGTCGCCCTTGGAGATCGTGGTGGTCAATACGCGCGCCGGCAGCCGCTACGGCCACAACGACTTTGTCAGCGCCGGTTGCGGCATGGGCTACGACGCCACCATGTACCTGCTCGAACGCGGCGTGCGCCTGACCGGAACCGATGCCTGGAGCTGGGACGCTCCGTTTGTCTACACCGCACAGAAGTACGCGGCCACCCAGGACGCCAGCCTGATTTGGGAAGGCCACAAGGCCGGCCGCGATATCGGCTACTGCCACCTGGAAAAGCTGCACAACCTGGAAGCCATCCCGGCGACGGGCTTTTTCATCAGCTGCTTCCCGCACAAGATCCGCGGCGCCTCGGCCGGCTGGACGCGTGCCGTGGCCATCTTTGACGACGCGCTTCTGGCCGCTGGCTGAAGGGAGACCACAGCATGCTCACCAACCGCACCCACGACCCGCAGGCGTGCAGCTGGAGGTGCTGCGGATAGTCGGGATAACCGCGCTATCCGCTGAATTCGAGCCGAAATCGAGCCCCGCTGTAGCTGGCCATAGTTGAATTTGAACGCTGCCCGCAGAACCGGACGACGTGGATGGCGGGCGCCTACCCCGGAATTTCGCGGGGTTGTCACGCCACCGTTGTGCCGGGGGCGTTTTCAAAGCAGAAATGTCGAGCGCTCACGCCCGGCGCACCAGACGCTCGATATTTCTCTGTAGAAAATGGTCTCGATGGCGCGCCCGCGTCATGGTCCAGTGAAATTCGGGGGATCAATGGCCCCGTACGGCGCGGTCGCGCCTCTCGACGGTGTTCGAACCCATCCCCGGCGGCCCTCGCTACCCGTCGAATAGGGCGGTTAGAGTTCCTATACCTCGAAGTCGCGATGCCCGTTTTCACTCCCTTCGCCCACGCTCTATTCCGCCGGCAAAGTCCTGCGGGGCCTGCGGCAGGATTCGTTTGGGAGGTACGGCCTACGTCGTGCAGCGAATCATGCGGCGCACCTCGTTCTTGCCGCAGTCGACTTCACGACCTTGCAACACATAGATCACGCGCCGGCAACACGTCGCTTGCAAAATCAGTCCCCCAGCGAACACGAAGTGGGGTCTGCGCGCCGCGCTGCCCTGACGTGTGCCGTGCGGCTCCAGGCCGTGCAGCTGGAACAGCGACCCGGTACACGCACAACACCCTTGGAGGCTTTCATGAAAATCTCGAATCTTGCGGCGGCGCTGCTCGCAAGCGCGCTGTCCCTCCCCGCAGCCGCCGCGACTTTGGTGCCTCTCGCTGACGACGGCACGTGGGTGTCCTTCGACGTCGATGAATTCACCAGCGTGTCGGGCGGGCTGGAGTGGATCGACCTCGATGGCGTAGACCTGGCCTTCAGCTTCACCGTCACCCAGGACAGCCTGCTGCGCGTGGTCGACCTGGGCTTTCGCGGTGATCGCTTCGCTGTGTCGCTGAGCAATGGCATCACCAGCCAGGTCCTCGGGCAGACGTCCGACGTCGCCAATCCCGACGTCGAGTTCGAGAACATCCTCCTCGACCCTGATGCCGCCTTGACGGACGCGCTGTACAGCAAGGGCAGCTTCATGATCGGCGCCGGCTCCTGGACTGTGACCGGCGTTATGACCCAGTCAGCCGATTTCGGCGGCGCGCCGCTCAATGCCACCTTCGGCGCTGTCTCTTTGACCGCCGTACCGGTGCCGGCTGCGGGTCTGCTGATGCTCGGCGCCGGAGGGGTGCTCGGAATGTTTGCGCGACGCCGTGCTTGAGGTCGACACCATTGCCCGTCTTTCGATCATCGCTCACAACTGAGAAGGGAACCGAACATGAAGCTCAACCAGATCGCCTGTGCGGTCGGCCTCGCCTGCGTGACCGCGTCCGCCGGCGCCACCGTCATCGCTAACCCGACCGTCACCATCAAGCTGCTCGCCTTCAACGACTTCCACGGGCAAATCGTCTCGCCCGGCAATTTCGCCGGCTTGCCCGCTGGTGGCGTCGATCAGATGGCCGGTGTAATTGCCAAGTACAAGGCGCTGAACCCCACCACTACCGTGGTCTCGGCCGGCGACCTGATTGGCGCCACGCCGCTGGTCTCCGCATTGTTCCATGACGAGCCGACCATCGAAACCATGAATCGCGCCGGACTCGAGTTCAACGCGGTCGGCAATCACGAGTTCGACGAGGGCAAGGACGAGCTACTGCGCATGCAGAACGGCGGCTGTCACCCGACAGACGTCAATTCGTGCAAGGGCGCGAGCGTTGGCACGCCAGTGCCTTTCGAAGGCGGGAAGTTCAAGTTCCTGGCCGCCAATGTCGTCAAGCAGGCAGACGGCAAGACCCTGTTCCCGCCCTACGCAATAAAGACCTACG
The DNA here is from genome assembly GCA_945873015.1 of Klebsiella pneumoniae. Taxonomy (GTDB): domain Bacteria; phylum Pseudomonadota; class Gammaproteobacteria; genus JADJYF01. Next base: position 1,166 of record CAMCBY010000267.1, on the reverse strand, counting down.
GCAAGACTCGCGTCGCCTTCATCGGCATGACGTTGAAAGAGACGCCGACCATCGTCACACCCACCGGTGTCGCCGGCCTCAGCTTTCAGGATGAGGCCGACACGGTCAACGCACTGGTGCCGAAGCTGCGCGCGCGCGGCGTGCAGGCCATCGTCGTGCTGCTACACCAGGGCGGCACCCAGCCCGTCGCGCAGAACGCTACCACCATCAACCAGTGCAATGGTGGGCTGGTCGGTACTCCTGTCGAGTCGATCGTTGCGCGCCTCGATGACGCCGTGGACCTGGTCGTGTCCGGCCACACCCATCAGGCTTACAACTGCACGCTGCTGAACAAGGCCGGCAGGGCTATCCCAGTCACGAGCGCCAATTCCATCAGTCGCGTCATGACCGACATCGATCTCACCGTGGATACCGTAAGCGGGCATGTGACCGCCGTCAGCGCAAACAATTTCGTGGTCAACCGCAACGACGCGAGCGTGACGCGCAGCGCCGCTATCGGCGCCATCGTCACAAACTATGCGAACATCGCCGCGCCCATTGCCAATCGCGTCATCGGCACTATCACCGCCAACATCACACGCACGCTCAATGCCGCTCAGGAGTCGGCTCTTGGCGACGTGATTGCCGACGCGCAGCTCGGTGCCACCAATGACACAGGTTTCGGTGACGCTGTGGTGGCGTTCATGAACCCGGGCGGCATACGCGCCGATCTGAGCTTCGCGGGCTCCCCAGCTGGCGAGGGCGATGGCAACGTCACCTACGGCGAGGCCTTCACAGTGCAGCCCTTCGGCAACAGCCTGGTGACCATGACCCTCACCGGCGTACAGCTCCACACCATGCTTGAGCAGCAGTTCACCGGTTGCACTGTCGGCTACCCCGTCGGTCAGGCGCCCCAGCCGTTCAACCGCGTGCTGCAGGTGTCATCCGGCTTCACCTACGCCTGGAAGGAGAAGGGCACCCCGTGCGACAACGTCGACCCGGCGTCAATGATGCTGAACGGCGAGCTGGTCGATCCGCTCAAGAGCTATCGCGTGACCGTCAACAGCTTCATGGCCGACGGCGGCGACCAGCTCTTCGTGTTGCGGCAAGGCACCAATCGTTTGGGTGGTGCGGTCGACCTCGACGCGCTGGAGGCCTACTTCAATGCTCAGGGTACCGTCGCGCCC
>CAMCBY010000266.1 GCA_945873015.1 Klebsiella pneumoniae | reverse complement strand
GGCATCGGCAGCGGTGCGCAAATTCGCAAGGCCGCGCTTCTCCACCGCTTCCTTGTGCCATTCGGCCGAATAACCGTTGCCGCCAAACACGACTGCGCCATGCTCGTCGATCAGCGTCTTGAGCGTAGTGAGAATCGCAGTGTCGAGCTCAGTGCCGGCCTTCAGTTGTGACTCGAGACTATCGGCCACCCAGTTGAGCGAATCGGCGAGGATGGTATTCATCGCCACCAGCGGGCCGGCCACCGACTGCCCGGAACCGACTGCGCGGAACTCGAAGCGGTTGCCGGTGAAGGCGAACGGCGAAGTGCGATTGCGATCGCCAGCGTCTTTCTTGAATACCGGCAAGGTGTTGATGCCGAGATCCATCATGCCGGCGCTGAGCGATTCGGTCAGTTTGCCGCTGCTGATCTGTTCAAACACGTTTTCAATCTGCGAACCTAAGTACACCGACATGATGGCCGGCGGCGCTTCGTTCGCACCGAGGCGATGGTCATTGCTGGCGGTCGCAATCACTGCGCGCAGCAAGGGACCAAACTTGTGCACACCGCGGATGGCGGCGCCGCAGAACAGCAGGAACTGCAGATTCGAATGGGGCGTATGGCCGGGGTCGAGCAGATTGCCCTGGGTGGCGTTGCCGACCGACCAGTTGACGTGTTTGCCTGAGCCATTGATGCCCTTGAACGGTTTCTCGTGCAGCAGACAGACGAGACCATGCTTCTTGGCGGTGTTCTTCAGCACCGTCATCAACAGCTGTTGATGATCGGTCGCCACATTGGCCGATTCGAAGAATGGCGCAATCTCGAACTGACCGGGCGCAACCTCGTTGTGGCGGGTCTTGGCCGGGATCGCGAGGCGATAGAGCTGCTGCTCAACGTCCTGCATGTAGACCTGCACACGCTCTGGAATCGCACCGAAATAATGGTCGTCGAACTGCTGACCCTTGGCCGCCGACGCGCCGAACAGCGTGCGTCCGGCCAACAGCAGATCGGGGCGGCTGTTGACGAACAGAGCATCGACCAGGAAGTACTCCTGCTCAGCGCCGCAGCTCGAATTGACCGGCGCGATGGTGCTGTGGCCGAGCAGACTCAGCACGCGCTTGGCGGCCTTGTTCATGGCGGCATTGGCGCGCAGCAGCGGCGTTTTCTTGTCGAGGGCTTCGCCGGTCCAGGACACGAATACCGTCGGGATGCACAGCGTCGAGCCGTTGTCGGTATTCATGATGAAAGCAGGGCTGGTCACGTCCCAGGCAGTGTAGCCACGCGCCTCGAAGGTCGAGCGGATGCCACCATTGGGAAAGGACGAACCATCGGGTTCGCCCTGCACCAGCACCTTGCCGCTGAATTCGGAGATCACCGAACCGTCGTTTTGCACCGAGATGAAGCCGTCGTGCTTTTCGGCCGTGGCATTGGTCAGCGGATAGAACACATGGGCGTAGTACAGGGCGCCTTTCGACAGCGCCCAGTCCTTCATGGCCAGCGCGACGACGTCGGCCACCGAAACATCCAGCTCTTCGCCGTTCTCGATGGTCTTCTGCACGGACTTGAAGACGTCTTTCGGCAGACTCTCCTTCATCTTCGCCAGGGTGAACACATCGGCCGCCCACAGACTGCTGAGCGGTTCCGGCGGTGAGACCGCCATGGGTTTGCGATTGGTGATGTCGTGAACAGCCTCGGAGCGCGCGGAATAGCCGGCCATAGTGGGGGTCCCTGGTTGGATAACAGAAGTTCTTGGCGAGACCTAGCAATAAACGAACCATGCGCGCAGATGATGTTCCGCGCGGAAAATCAGCGGGGGCGATAAACGGAGTGGGAGCGGCGAGCGGCCGTTATGGTGCGTCGGGGAACAACGTGCGCGCATATCGGTGCGCGTCACCCTGTAGGTGCGAATTTATTCGCACATTAAAAGGCGCGACTCAGCGCTCAGCCACGGCATTTAATGTGCGAATAAATTCGCACCTACAAATCGGCGGATGAGACTTCAGGCCTGAATATCCTCGAACATCACACTCGACAGATAACGCTCGCCGCCGTCGGGCAGGATCACGACGATGGTCTTGCCGGCAAACGCCGGTTCGGCGGCGAGGCGTGCTGCGGCGACCGTGGCCGCGCCGCAGGAAATACCCGACAGAATGCCTTCCTCGAGTGCCAGACGCCGGCCCATGGCGACCGCCTCGTCGTTCGATACGCGTTCCACCCTGTCGATGATCGACAAGTCCAGCGCGCCCGGGATAAAACCCGCGCCTATGCCCTGAATCTTGTGCGGCCCCGGTTTCAATTCTTCGCCAGCGAGTTTCTGGGTGATGATCGGGCTGCTGTCGGGTTCGACCGCGACGGTGGTGATGGCGCGACCCTGAGTGTGTTTGATGTAACGCGAGATGCCGGTAATGGTGCCGCCGGTGCCGACACCCGCCACCAGCACGTCGATTTTGCCTTCGGTCTGGGCCCAGATCTCAGGGCCGGTGGTCTTTTCGTGGATGGCCGGGTTGGCCGGATTCTCGAACTGCTGGGGCATGTAATACCGGCCCGGCGCGCTGGCGACGATTTCTTCGGCACGCGCGATAGCGCCCTTCATGCCCTTGGCGCCTTCGGTCAGCACCAGCGTGGCACCGAAGGCTTTTAATACTTTGCGGCGCTCAAGACTCATCGTGTCGGGCATGGTCAGGGTCAGCTTGTAGCCGCGCGCCGCGCAGACATAGGCCAGCGCAATGCCAGTATTGCCGCTGGTCGGTTCCACCACTTCGATGCCGGGTTTCAACAAACCCTTGGCTTCGGCGTCCCACACCATCGCCGCGCCGATGCGGCATTTGACTGAATAGGCCGGGTTACGCCCTTCGATCTTGGCCAGCACCGTCGCTTTGGTCGCATCCACGACCCGGTTCAGGCGCACCAGCGGCGTGTTGCCGATGGACTGGGAATTGTCTGTGAAATAACTCATGGGGACCCGCTCCGGAATTGTTTTTTTCGATGACCGCGCCGCCCGCACGGCCCTGCAGGAATGGTGGCCAAAAGCCCGCACGCCGTCCAGCGTGCAGGCCTCGCCGGCGACTACAGGTTGGGGATCACCTGCTCGCCGAACAGGCGGATATCCGCCAACGCCTCAGCCTGCGGTGGCCCCCCCGGCTGGCGCATGCGCAGCATCACGTAGTCGGGCTGCACTTCTTCCTTCCACATCTTGAGCTGTTCGAGACACTGCGCTGGCGAGCCGGCGATGAGGCGGTCTTTCGCCGCGATATCGAAAGTCAGTTGCTCGGCGGTCTTGATGTCGCGGACATAATCATCCTTCACATAGGCGCCGTAGTGGAAATACCAGCGATGGGTAGTCATGGTCGGGCCGCTCTTCGCCACACATGCCTGCCAGTCCTCGCCTATCACGCAGTCGCGCATCAACACCACGTAGGGTTTGCGACCGTGTTTGCGCGCCTCGGCGCGGTACTGGCGTGCATAATCCTTGATGACCGGCAGCGATTGAATCGGATCGGCTATCCAGCCGTCGCCCATGCGCCCCGCCCGCTCGAGCCCCGCCGGCACCCAACCCGCCAGCCAGATAGGCGGGCCGCCTTTCTGATAGGCCGGCGGCGTGACCCGCACGTTTTCAATCGTGTGGTACTTGCTCGGATAGCTGAAGGGCTCGCCGGTCCACGCTTTGCGCAGGATCTCCACGCATTCTTCGGTGCGCCCGGCACGCTGTTTGAGCGGCACACCAAAGGCATCGAAATCGGGCGGCTGATAGCCGATGCCGACGGCCGCCACCATGCGTCCACGCGTCGCCTGGTCAACCACCGCGATGTCTTCCGCGAGCCGCACCGGGTGATAGAGCGGCGCCAGCAGCACACAGGTGCCGACCTTGATGCGCCGCGTGCGCATGCCAATCATGCCGGCCATCAACACCGGCGCGGGCAGATAGCTGTCCTGCTGCTGATGATGTTCGGTGAAATAGAAACCATCGAAACCGACTGCCTCGCACAGTTCCGCCTGCTCGATCAGCTCTTCAATGACACCGGCGATGTTGTTGCCGTCGGGGGCGTCCTGGGTGCACGGGAAATAGCCTACAGGCAGCATCGATGACCTCCTCTCTAGTCGTGACAGCACCGCATTCTGTCAAATGGGCGCGCGGGTCACCACCGCTCGATGGATAGGCGAATACCGCAGCAGCATGGTCGTGGGTCAGGCTTCAGCCTGACATTCCAGGCGTGGCGCGGCCCATCAATGTCAGGCTGAAGCCTGACCCACAATAGTTCGGCGCCGAGAGCAGTTAGCGCAAGCGTTGCACAACGCTACAATCGCGCCATTACCTCGGGGAGTCTTTCATGTTTCTCAATTACGACGGCGACTACGACAGCATACGCGCGGCCTTCAGCTGGGAGGGACGGGTACCCGAATTCCTGAACCTCGCCCATGAATGTTGTGAGCGTTGGGCCAACACCGATGGAGAGCGCCTGGCATTGATTTATGAACACGCCGACAAAACCGTCGAGCGTTATACCTATGCCGAACTCAACGACTACGCGAGCCGTTTTGCCAATGTACTGAAAGAGCGCGGCCTCACGCGCGGTGAGCGGGTATCGGTGCTGCTCTCACAGCATCCGGAGACCACCATCACCCATCTCGCCGCGTGGAAACTCGGTCTGGTCACCAGCCCGACCTCGGTGCTGTTCGGCACCGATGCGCTGGCCTATCGCCTGAATGACAGCGGCGCACGAGCGATGGTCACCGACAGCGACAACATCGCCAAGGTGCGCGCGATACGCAGCCAATGTCCGCGCCTTGAACACGTGTTTCTGATTGACGATGCGGCACACGACGCCGACAACTTCTGGCGCGTGCTGGAGCACGCCTCAGCGGAATGCGTGGCGGTCCAGACCCGCGCCGATGACGCAGCCTGGATCAGCTACACCTCCGGCACCACCGGTGCGCCCAAAGGTGCGCTGCAGCCCCACCGACTGCTGCTCGGTATGCTGCCGAGCCTCGAATTCGTGTGGGACAGTTTTCCGCGTGCCGGCGATGTGACCTGGTCACCCGCCGACTGGTCGTGGATGGGTGGTTTCGCCGGTGTGATGCTGCCTAGCCTGTGGCATGGCTGCACCACGGTCGGCACCTCACTCGGCGGTTTTGATCCGGAGAATGCCTTTCGGATCCTGGCCGAATATGGCGTGACCTGTACTTTGCTGGTGCCGACCATGTTGAAACTCATGCGTCAGATCCCCAACCCGCGCGAACGTTATGCGCTCAAGGTGCGGGTCGTGAAGTCTGGCGCCGAAGCGGTCGGCGTGGAGTTGTTCGAATGGGCCGAGCGCGAGCTCGGTATTCGTATCAATGAAGTATTCGGCCAGACCGAATGTATGGAACCGCTCGGCAACAACGGCCGCGTGATGACCATCAAACCGGGCTCCATTGGCCGCCCGTTACCGGGCCACACCTGCGCGATTGTCGACGACAGCGGCGCGCCGCTGCCCGACGGTGAGGTCGGCCACATCGCGGTCAAAGCGCCGCACCCGGTGATGTTTTTAGGCTATCTCAATCGCCCCGACGCCACCGCCGAAAAATATGTCGGCGACTGGTTGTTGACCGGTGACACCGGCCTGCGCGATGCCGATGGTTATTACTGGTTCCGCGGCCGCGCCGATGATGTCATCACTTCGGCCGGTTATCGCATCGGCCCGACCGAAATCGAAGAAGCTTTGTTGCGCCACGCGGCGGTGCAGAATGTTGCCGTCATCGGCGTGCCCGACCCGGTGCGCACCGAAGTCATCAAGGCCTTCATCGTGCTCGCCGCCGGTTACACCGCCAGCGATGAACTGGTGGCCGAATTGCAGGATTTTGTCCGCCAGGGTCTCGCACGGCATGAAGTGCCGCGCCTGATCGAATTCATGGACAGTCTGCCGATGACCACCACCCACAAAATCATGCGCCGCGAATTGCGCGAGCGGGAAAAACAGCGCAACGGCAGTTGAGCTTACGCGGGTGCGAATGAACCGGCGGGGTGGTCCAGGTCATTGTGGGTCAGACTTCAGTCTGACACTGTTGTTACGGCCTGGCGCCTCCGATCTCCTGTGAATGTCAGACTGAAGTCTGACCCACAGAAGAGCAAATCCCGCTGCTCACGATGAGACCTACACCCAATTCATTCGCACCTACGGGGCGAGTTGCAGGATGGCCTGCCATTCCTGCGCGGTGACCGGCATGACCGAC
>CAMCBY010000265.1 GCA_945873015.1 Klebsiella pneumoniae | reverse complement strand
GCGACAATCTCTCGCTCATCTTCTCCCGCCTGAAACTTTCGTCAAAGGATCTCCACCAGATCATGGCTGTGGGGAAGGCAACTGCGCCGTTGAAAGAATTGCGCCCGGGCCAGACCCTGCGCTTACGGCTTCAGGATGGGTCAATAGAGGAGATGGTCCTCGAACTGGATCAGTTAAATTCCCTGAGCGTGGTTCGCAATGAATCAGGTTATGCGGCTCGTGTTGATTCGATAGAACCGGACATCAAAGTCACAGCGGCGACGACTACCATCACTCAATCCCTGTTCGTTGACGGCCAGAAAGTCGGGCTGTCGGACGCCGTGATCATGAAATTGATCGATATCTTCGGGTGGGACGTCGATTTTGCACTGGACCTGCAGCCTAACGATCACTTCAGCGTCATCTTTGAAGAAGTCTACAAAGGCGAACAACTGGTGAAGCAGGATCGCATCCTGGCCGCTGAATTCGTCAATCAAGGCAAGCGGATGCGCGCCGTGTTGTACACGGGCCCGGATGGTCGTTCGTCCTACTACTCGGATAAGGGCGAAGCGATGCACAAGACCTTTCTGCGTACGCCTGTCAAATTCACCCGCATAAGTTCTGGATTCACGCTGGCGCGCCGACATCCGATCCTCAATACAATCAGAGCGCATCGTGGCGTCGATTACGCTGCCCCCGTCGGCACACCTGTACGAGCTACGGCCGACGGCAAAATCCTCGCGGTAGGAAGCGGCGCCGGTTATGGCAATCTCGTTGAGATCCGGCACGGAGACGCGTACAGCACTCTGTATGGGCATCTCTCTCGTTTCGCTCGCGGAATCAAGCGTGGCAGTTTTGTGAAGCAAGGCCAGATCGTCGGCTATGTCGGTCAGACCGGCTTGGCTACTGGCCCGCACCTGCACTATGAATTCCGCATCAACGGCATGCACCGCGACCCGCTCAAGGTCGTTTTACCTCGCCTACCGATCGAAAAGCGCTATATGGCAGACTTCCGGCAACGTTCGGCGCCCCTGCTGAACCAGCTCGATGAACTGGTCGCAAAACACGACGTTTCGCACGCGACCTACGTCGCGCAGTTGGAATCGACCAAGTATCTTCGCGCAGCCGACAATAACTCCTCTCCGAATTGAAGCGCACGAAATCAGGCGGCGAAGGGCTTTATCTCGGGCTGATCTCCGGGACCAGTATGGACGGCGTCGACGCCGTTCTGATGGAGATTGCCGGCGATAGATGTCGCACGCTGGGCGGACTCACTCATCCCTACCCCGAGCAGCTCAGGCTGCGACTGCATGTCGCGATTACTCCTGATGCACGCCTCAGTCTTCACGATTTTGCGTCCCTCGACATTGAAGTAGGTGAATGGTTTGCGCTCGCCGCTGCGATGCTCCTTGAGCGCTGCGGGACGCGCAGCGATGAGGTGCACGCCGTCGGCAGCCACGGCCAAACCTTGCGTCATGCGCCGCGCGCCGGATACCCATACAGCATTCAGATTGGCAGTCCGGCTGTGATTGCGGCCCGTCTCGGTATTACCACCGTCGGCGATTTTCGTTCGATGGATATCGCTTATGGCGGTGAAGGCGCGCCACTAGTACCCGCCTTCCACCAATGGTTGTTGCGGCGCCCGGAGGAAAACCGCATCGTCGCCAATATAGGAGGCATCTCCAATATATCGCTATTGCCCGCACGGGCGGATACGGCGATACAAGGGTACGACACCGGCCCCGGCAATTGCCTCTTGGATAGCTGGTGTGCCAGGCATTGCGATACGCCTTACGACCTCGATGGACGTTGGGCGGCGAGCGGCACGCTTCATCGAAAGCTATTGGAGGCGCTGTTGCAGAACCCTTATTTCGTGGCGCCACCGCCCAAAAGTACGGGCCGCGAAGTGTTCAACCTCGCCTACCTTGACGCTTTCCTCGCACAACATGATTTCGCCTCCGTATCGCCTGCGGATGTACAAGCGACTCTCGCAGCCCTCACGATTGAGACGCTTGCCCGAGAGGTAGAACGAACGGGACGCGATTGGGCCGCCAGGCTGTTGGTTTGCGGCGGTGGAGCCCACAACAGCCATCTCATGCAGGGACTCACCCGGCGCCTGGCGCCGATGGTTGTCTCATCGACCAGTTTGGTGGGCGTCGATCCGGACTTGGTCGAGGCCTGCGCGTTTGCGTGGTTGGCGTTTATGCGCTTGCAGCAGCGGCCGGTTCAAGTGACTACCGGCGGGGAGGCGCAGGCCGTGACGCTCGGCGCGGTCTATGCCGCGACACCGTCGCAGGAGAAGTGAGTCAAAAGCCGCAAGTCGCGGCAGTTTGGCCCTGCAGGCGCGCGAACCGTCTACCGGCGGCGTCCGCGCGCATAGGGACTCGACATGTCTGGTGTGGCGGTCAGACCGAGAAAGACGACCCACACCCACAGGTCGTGGTCGCGTTCGGATTACGAATCACAAATTGCGACCCTTCCAGGCCCTCGCTGTAATCAATCTCGGCCCCCATGAGGTATTGCACACTCATCGGGTCGACCAACAGCTTTACGCCTTGGTTCTCAACGATGGTGTCCCCCTCGGTTTCGTTCTGATCGAACGTGAACCCGTACTGGAAACCTGAGCAGCCACCACCAGAGACAAACACCCGCAGCATGAGGTTCTGATCGCCTTCCTCGTCGATCAACTGACGCACTTTCGTGGCCGCCGAGTTGGTGAAAATGAGCGGATTTTCCTGAACTTCCATCACGATACTTACCTGTGGTTCTGCGACTGTGAGGCCATGAAGGTAGTGCCTACCACGGCACTATTCAACCTCGTGGCACTTGTGCCTATTCGTAGTCCGCTTCGGTGACCCGACCGTCGTGGTCGAGCGCCAGCGGCGCGCGATGGGCATCTGCGATCCGCACCAGCTTGCCGTTGACCTCGGCCCCCATCGCCATTTCGATCAGCGCATAGTAGACGTCGCCCTCGACTCGCGCGCTGGATGCCAGCTCGACATGCTCCGAGGCATAGACATCACCGCGCACCACACCGTTCAATATGATGTAGGGCACCCGCACCTCGCCCTCAATTCCGCCGCGATCACTGACGGTCAAGGTCGCCCTGTCATCACCGTCAGAGGCGACATTGCCCTTGATCTGGCCATCGACATGCAGCCCTCCTCCAAACCGGATATCGCCGACCAATCGTGACTGGTGGCCGATAAGCGAGTCGATTTTCGACGGCTTGCGTTTCTTGCTTCTGCCCAACATCTACCGGTTCCTCAGTTCTGCACCGCGGCCCAGTCGTAGGTTTCGGACGACGAGCTCGCGACGGGGATTCTACTCTGTACGGCTACGCTGATCTGGCGGGGGATGAACCCGTCCGGCAGTTTGAGGGAACCCTCGAACAGTCGGAAATGTTTGAATTTGAAGTTCAGGCTGTCCGAGCCGGCTTCGATGAGTTCGCTCTGGAGCAGCGCTTTGCTCTGTCCCTTCAGTTCACCCTTGACCAGTAACCGTATCGAGCCCTCGGCTTCCTTATCGTTTTCGTCGATGTGGGCCAGCACCAGGCGGTAACTGAAGCGTCCGGGCGTGTCGAGTGGTTTGAGCTGAATGCCCTTGATCTGCGCACCGCCGTCGGTATTCGACGCTCCGACCACATCGCGGTAAAACTTGATATCGGCCTTGAGCTTGGCAACCTCGGCCTGCATCTGCATGAACTGAAGATGGTTGTCGCTGCGCGCAGATTTGTCGATTTCTTCGCCGCGTTTGAGACGCGCTACTTCGTAGCGCAGATTGGCGTTTTCCTCACGCAGACGGGGCAACTCGTCGCCCGACGCGTGGTTGCCTACATTCGGCACCATTGCCCGCGCGAGCGTGCGCCATTGCCCAAAGTCGAGCACCAGCGCCACCACCAGCAGAGTCACGGCGACGATACCGGCACCGATCAATACGCGGCGCAGCGGCCGATGCTGTTTGATAACGAGCTTCATTGCCCTAGACCGAGGACTTCGATGGCGAGCGAGCTGACGGTCGGAGCGTCCCTGTGGATGAGCGAATCTGGGCACATGCTTGGTATGAGGTTGGGCGGTGAACGCGGCAGGCCTGCGCCGGCGCGCCCCGCCGCAGCTTGGCGACCGGTTGCGGAGTAGCCCCGAAAGTTATCTGTCTACGGCAGGGCGGTCAATCGCCGCGCCCATCCCCTGGCCAACACGCATGAAGGCTTTTTTGGCCCAACGCGCCTGCCCGGCCTCAATCCCGTCGTAGAATTCCCCATCCAGCCACGCGAGCCGAGTTATGTACCTGTGGGTGAAAGCCTTCCATGTGATTTTTATGGTGACCTGGTTCGCCGCCCTGTTCTACCTGCCGCGACTCTACGTCTACCACGCCATGACTGAGGACGCACCGGGCATTGCGCGCTTCAAGATCATGGAACGCAAACTCTATCGCGGCATCATGACGCCCGGCGGCCTGCTGACCCTTGCCTCCGGTGCTGCGCTGGTGGCGATGCGCGGCACGGAATGGTTCGTCCATACGCATTGGCTGCACCTCAAACTCGCGCTGGTCGTGGGGTTGGTGGTCTATCACCTTTATCTCGGTCGCCTGCTGGTACGCTTCGCAACAGATAACAACCGACGCGGCCACGTTTTCTACCGCTGGCTGAATGAGGCACCTGTCTTGGTGCTGGTTGGCGCAGTATTACTCGCCATCGTGCAGCCGTTTTGACCGATACGCCGCCATTGTCAGCGCACTCGCCGGCGGTCGTGCTGTGTATCGGCGGTCACGATCCGAGCACGGCCGGTATCCAGGCCGATATCGAAACCTGCGCCGCCTTTGACTGCCTGGCGTTAACCGTGGTCAGCGCCTGGACCATTCAGAACACCGCCGAGGTACGGCGCGTGCTGCCGATGGCAGTCGACGACGTGCTCGCCCAGGTCGCGCTCCTTTTAGAGGAGTTTCCCGTCCACGCGTGCAAACTCGGCCTGCTGCCGACTGCGGATTTGTGCTCGGCGCTGGCGCGGCTGTTCAAAGAGCGGCTGCGCGGCTGCCCCTTGGTCATCGATCCACTGCTGCGTGCCGGCTCTGGCGGCACGTTGATTCAAGCGCAGATGGAGCAGAGCTTTCTGAGTGAATTGCTACCCTGCGCAACCGTTGTCACGCCGAACCGACTCGAAGCCCTGCATTTTGGTGGGCACGATACTGCTGATGCGGCGGTCGCCGCCTTGCTTGAGCGTGGCTGCGAGAATGTATTACTGACCGATGCGCTGGCCGACGGGGAGGATATCGTCAATCAGCTGCACAGCCATGGCGGGGCCACGGAAACCTTCGCCATGAAGCGCTATGCAGGCGACTATCACGGCACTGGTTGCACCTTGGCGACCGGTATCGCCTGCGGTCTGGCCGCGGGACGCTCATTGCGCACGGCGGTCATCGATGCGCAACGTTTTGTGCACCTTGCGGTCGAGCGCGCCTGGCGCCCCGGCAGTCGCCAGCATATTCCACGACGAGGTTTTGCCTTCAGATCATGACATCCATTCCTGTCCTGCCCCGTCGCGGGCTTTATGCGCTGACCCCGGATAATCCCACCGACGACGCGCTGCTGGTCGCGCGCGTGGTGGCCGCCATCGAAGGCGGCGCAGCCCTGGTCCAGTATCGTGATAAATCAGCTTCTGCCGACGAGCGACGTCGTCGCGCGACCGCGCTGGTCAGCGCATGTCACCGCCGGGGTGTGCCTCTCGTCGTAAACGACGCCGTCGAACTCGCGGCCGATATCGGCGCGGCCGGCGTGCATATCGGTCGCGACGACGGCGATATTGACGCTGCGCGTGCGCTGCTCGGTGCGGCACGCATTATCGGTGTGTCCTGCTATGACTCGCTCGAACTCGCCCGTGAGGCAGTCGCCGCGGGCGCGGATTATGTGGCGTTCGGCAGTTGTTATTTGTCTGCGACCAAGCCGCACGCACGGCCCTGCCCTATCGCAGTATTGCAGCAAGCCGCCGCCGAATTGCCAGTGCCCATCGTTGCGATAGGCGGCATTACGGCCGAGAATGCCGAGGCTTTGCTGTCCGCCGGCGCCAGTATGCTGGCGGTCATCGGCGCCTTGTTCGACAAGCCTGATGTGACGGCCGCCGCACGCGCCTTCGCAGCGCCGCTTTCACATATCCACCGTTTTTGAGGTTAGAAGCATTCCATGACTACACGTTCGCAAGCATGGTTCGCGCAGGCGCAGAA
>CAMCBY010000264.1 GCA_945873015.1 Klebsiella pneumoniae | reverse complement strand
TTCTGGTCGGCGCGGCAGTCGCGGCAGGAGTGGATTACCGGCCCGAGACCCAGGTCACCGCGCTGTTACGCAACGGCGAGCGTGTGACTGGCGTGATCGCGCGCGGCGCGGATGGCGCTGCGCAAGAACTCAGGGCGCGCATCGTGATTGGCGCCGACGGCCCGGGCTCCACCATCGCAAAACTGGTCAACGCCAGCCATTACCACGAAGCGCCTGCACAGCAGGTCACCATGTGGGGTTATTGGGGTGGCATAAAGAGCGACCGTCTGAGCTTCAGAACACGCCCCGGACTCGGCCTTTACTGTGGCCCGACTGACACAGACCAGATGCTGGTCGGAATCAATTGGGTGATGGCCAGATACAAAGCCCTTGATGGCAACACGGAAGCGGCCTATCACGCCTGTATCCAGGAGCTCGACCCGATACTGGCCGAGAGGCTGGCCGATGCTGAACTGACCGAACCACTGCGCCTCGGGTCGACGCGCAATTTTCTGCGTACGCCCCACGGGCCGGGATGGGTGCTGGTCGGCGACGCCGGGCACAAGAAGGACCCCTGCACCGCGCAAGGCATCTCCGACGCCTTCATCGACGCCGATGAATGTGCGACCGTCATCGACAACGGTCTGCGCGGCGTAACGAGTCTGGATGAAGAACTGCGTGCCTGGCACCAGGCGCGGGACAAACGCCTGGTGCCGCTGCATGAGATGACCATTCAACTGGCCAACTTTTCTGCACTTCGCGATGAAGAGGTCGGCCTGTATCAAGCCATCGCGGCGCAACCCGAAGCAAGCAGCGCTTTTCTCGGCCTCCTGAGCGGCGCGACGCGCCCTGAAGCATTTTTTGCACCCGACAATCTTGCCCACATCATGGGCGGGAATGCCGGAGCGAACGGGTGAACACTGAAGGAAACGCTGCTTAAGTAACGGCGCAAGCCGCAGCACAACTGCGCAGTCATTTGATTCGCGCATGTTCTACCACCGCCACTCACTTCAGCGGAATTGACAAGCCCGCCACGCTCCACTCTATTGCTGCCTGAGTTATTGATGACATTGCAGAGGCGAGGCTGCAAAGGCAAACGATGGCAAACAACGCTGAAAACCTGCTCGACGCCTACATCGGCGTCGATGTGGGTGGCACCCATACCGACGTGGCGGCCCTGGTCGGCACGCGCCTCGAGCGCGGCAAGTCCTTCACCACCTATGACGACTTCAGCCGGGGTGTGCTCGACGCGGTGGCGGTGGCGGCGGGCAACCATGGTCTGACCCTCGAAGCGCTGCTCAAACGCACACGTTTGTTCGTCAACGGTACGACGGTGGTGACCAATGCCATCACCACCTTGCGTGGTTCGCGGGTCGGTGTGATCGTGACGGCAGGTTTCAAGGATACGTTCCGTTTCGGTGGCGGGCCACGTATCGCCGAGTTCGACGATCATCTGCAGGTCAATCCACCACGCTTGTTCGCCGCCAACGCGGTGGTCGAAGTGGACGAACGTATCGATTGGGCGGGCCAGGTGCTGGTGCCGCTCAACGAGACGCAACTTATTGCGGGAGTGCAGGCCCTGCTGGCGCAGGGCGACATCGACGCGCTGGCGGTGTGTCTGCTCAACAGCTATCGCAATCCGGTGCATGAATTGCGTGTACTGGAACTTCTCCACACCATTGCCCCCGACATGTTCGTCACGCTCTCGCACAACGTGTTTCCGGTGCGTGGCGAGAATCGGCGCTGGACCACGGCGGTGCTCAATTCCTTCGTGCAGCGCGGTGCGGCCGCCTACCTCGATACTTTGAGCACCGAGCTGCGCGCCGCCGGCCTTGCCGGTGCCCTGACTTTTTTTGCCGGCCTGGGCGGTGGATTGAGTCTCAGCCGCGCCCGTGATTACCCGCTCGCGCTGCTCGGCTCGGGGCCGGCCGGCGGCGCCATTGGTGCCAATGCTCTGGCGCGCCGGATGGGCATCCGCCACGCGTTGATCGGCGACATGGGTGGCACCAGCTTCGATACCGGCATCATCGTCGACAACACCATTCATATTGAAAAGAACATCGACCTTGGCCTCATTCATACCGGCGTGAATATTGTTGACGTGGTATCGGTCGGCACCGGGGGTGGTTCCATCGCGTGGCTGGGTGAGCGCGGTGTGCCCCAGGTCGGGCCACAGAGTGCGAGTTCGGAACCAGGTCCTGCGGCTTACGGTCGCGGCGGCCGCCAGGCGACCGTTACCGATGCCATGCTGACCTTGGGTTTTATTGATGCCGAGCGTTATCTCGGCGGCCGCTTTCAGTTGCAGCCCGCGCTGGCGCGACAGGCGCTGCTCGATACCTTCGCCGCGCCGTTTGGCTGGAGCGCCGAACAGGCGGCGGGCGCGATTCATGATCTCGTGGTGGTCAACATGGCGAGCGCGATGCGCGAGGTCAGTGTCGACAAAGGCCACGACCCGCGCAGTTTCACCTTCATCGCCTATGGCGGCACCCTGCCGCTGTTCGCCATGCAGATTGCCGAGCGGCTGGGTATGAGTGAGGTGGTGATCCCTCACAACAGTTCGTGTTTCTGCGCGCTCGGTCTTCTGGCCGCTGATTTTGTGCTGCGTTTCGACCGCACCGTGGCCTGGGATCTCGGTCACGCGTCACAGCTCGATGAAGTCAACACACTCGCGGCACAGATGGTCGAGCAGGCCCATGCCGCGATGCGCGCCGAAGGTTTCGCCGAGCAGGACATTCGTATCGTGCGCAGTGCCGATTTCCGCTTCTCCGGGCAGTCCTACGAGTTGACTCTGGTATTGCCGGACCGGCCCTTGAATGATCAAGACCGGGCACGTCTCACCCAGCAGTTCTTTGAGACCTACGAAAAGACCTATGGTGAAGGCACAGCCTGGCGCGGGGTGGCGACCCAATTGCTGACCTTGACCGTCACGGTCACCGGCCTGCGTGCCCATGCCGATATCGCGCGCGCCGTTCACGCCCCGCGCGCGCCGGCCGAGATCATGCTCGGCACGCGTCGTGTATTTCTGCCCTCGCTCGGCGACTGGCAAGACATCGCGGTCTATGACGACCAGCGTTTCACCTGCGGCAGCCATATCGATGGGCCGGCGATTATCGATGCCAGCGATACCACGCTCTATGTTCCGCCGGGATGTCACGCGCAACGAGATGAATTCATGAATTACACATTGAGCCGGGTGGGAGCGCCGTCATGAAAGAAGTCGGGTACGACGTCGTCGCAGCGGAAATCCACCGCAAGGCGCTGCACAATCTCACCAACGAAATGGCCATTGCACTGCGTCGCACCTCGGGCTCGCCGGTGGTGGTCGAAGCGATGGACTTCTCGACCTGTCTGCTCGATACCGAGCCCGAACATCTCGGTTTTGCGGCCTATGTGTTGTTTCACTTCGGCACTTCCCTGCTCGGTACGCGGTTGGTGGCAGAGATGGCGCGCCGTGCTGGTGAACTGCGGCCCGGTGATGGCTGGATAGTCAACGACCCGCATGATGGCGGCGCCGCCCACCAGGGCGATGTGGCGGTGATCATGCCGATGTTCCATCGCGGCGAACACCTGGGCTGGGGGTTCGTCAACATGCATGTACTGGACCTAGGCGGTGCCGGTTTGTCCGGCATCGCGCCCGGTGCCCATGATGTCTATGCCGAGTGCCTGCGTTTTCCAGCCATTCGTATGATTCGTAACGGCGCCATCGAGCGCGAATGGGAAAACTTCATCACCGCCAATGTGCGCGCGCCGGGGCCGGTGCTGAACGACCTGCGTTCGATGATTGCGGCCAATAATGTCGGCAACCGCAAGCTCGGTGAAATCGTCGACCGGTTTGGTGTGGCGCGTTACCGCGAGTTCTGCACCATCAACAAGAACATCACCGAACAGGTGCTGCGCGAGCGTATTGCACGCATCCCCGACGGCATCTACGAGGCCGCCGAATGGAACGAGTGGGATGGCCACGATGGCCCCGATCGCCTGCTTGAACTGCGTCTGAAAATGGAAGTGTGCGGCAGCGATCTCAAGTTCAGCTACACCGGCGCGCCGCAGGTCGATGGTTTCGTCAACGCCGGTCAGGGCGCGATGTGGGGCCAGACCGCGACAGCCTTGATGACCGCACTCGCCTATGGCGATTTACCCGTGAACGGCGGCCTGTGGCGACCGATCAGCATCGACCTCGGCGCGCCGGGCACCATAGTGAATCCGCGCGCTCCGGCGCCGGTCAGCGATGGCCATGCCGAAGTCGGCATGCGCGCCTGCAAACTGACCCGTGACGTGCTGTCCCAGGCACTGGCATTGAGTGACGATCCGCAATTGCGCGCGCGCGTCGCCGCCAAGGCTCACGACGGCACGCCGGTCAATGCCTTGTTTGGCCAGAATCAACACGGCAGCACCTCGGTCATCCCCTATCTCGACAGCCCGACCGGGGTCGGTGGCGGCGCACAGAGTGTGCATGACGGCCAGGACATCTACGGCGCAAGTTGCATGACCGGATGCGGCCTGTCGGATCTCGAAACCCACGAAGCCGCTGACCCAGTGCTTTTCCTGTGGCGTAAGGTGGTGCCAAATTCCGGCGGACCGGGCCAGTTTCGCGGTGGTCAGTCCTTGCAGCAGGCGTTCTCGCTCGCTTATGTCGAGAGCATGGGCGGGCCGGCCTGGAATTCCTGCGCCGAAGTGCCACCGAGTGGTTTCGGTGGCGGTTTCCCCGGCGCCGGCAGCAGTTATTATCTGGTGCGCGAAGCGAATCTCGGTAGCCTGCACGCCGCCGGTCAACTCGCTTTGCCGGAACGTTTGTCCGGCCGTCATGAAGTGACGCACAACAAGGTCGGCCACATGACCATGCAGCGCGACGATGTGCTGGTATTTGTCAGCGGCGGTGGCGGTGGCCTCGGCGACCCCTTGCTGCGCGAGCGCGCAGCGGTGGTCGCCGACCTCGAGTCGGGCTGGATCACGGCCGGCCACGCGCGTGCGGCCTATGGCGTGATCGTCGATGCCAACGGCGTGCTGGATGTCGCGGCCAGCGATGCGGCGCGTGAAGCATTGCGCGTGGCGCGCATCGGAGCCACCCCGCGGCGTGCGCTCAAGGCCCCCGCCAGTGTCGGTGTGGCGGTAACTTTGAGTGAGGATGGCGGACACTGGCAATGCGGCTCGTGCCAGGAAGTGCTCGCCGCAGGCCACGACAACTGGCGCGCGGCCGTGGTGATGCAGGAGCGCGGCATCAGCGAACGTTACGCCGAACTCGAAATGAATGTGCGTGGGCGCAATGAAGCGCCGGCGGTGATGATGCGTGAATATTATTGTCCGCTCTGTGCAGCGGCCTTGTGTGTTGATGTGGTGGTGGACGGCACGCCCGTCCTGCCGGTGCCGCGTGTCGCGCGTAGCGATAACACGCCGACGCGCGTCGCATCGGCCGGCTGATGAAGTCGCACCCTGCCACCACACGCGCCGTCGGCGAAGGCCTGTTCGCGGCGGCGGATAACGAGCATGGGCTGCCGTGGCTGCTCGGCAGCCGTTGTCAGCGCTGCGGCGAAGTGGTGTTCCCGGCCATGCAGGACTGTCCGGCCTGTGTGTCGCACAACAGCATGACGGGCCATCGTTTGCGCGGCGCGGGACGCATCGACCGTTTTGTAGTGGCCCATCACGGTCCACGCGGATTCGCCACGCCTTACATTCAGGCCTTCGTCGAACTCGATGACGGCCCGCTGGTGTATTCGCTGATCGATGGCTGCGAAGCGCGTGACGATGCGCTGGTGGCCGGTCAGCGCGTTGAGATGTCGATAGTGCCGGTCAGCCGCGATGGCGAGGTGGACGTGATCGGGTGGAAGTTTCACCCGCTCGCAACAAAAGACGCAGGCTCACAGCATGGATGAGGTGGTGGTCCTCGGCGTTGGTATGCATCGTTTCGGCCAGTTCGCCGATAAGCGTCTGGGCGAGCTCGCGCGCGATGCGGTGTGGCTGGCGATTGAAGATGCCGGCATAGCCCCGCGTCTGCTCGACATCGCCTATGTATCGAACTGCTACCACGGCTTTTTCACCGGTCAGAGCGATGCCATCGCGCCGGTCGCGCTCGGTTACACCGGCCTGTCCGGTCTCGCCATGTGCCATGTCTCGGGTGGTACCGGTGCCGGCACTCTCGCGTTCCACGACGCGGTGCTGGCGGTCGGCTCCGGCATGTATCGTATGGCGCTCGCGGTGGGGGTCGAGAAACAATACGTGCCGGGCGACCCGGT
>CAMCBY010000263.1 GCA_945873015.1 Klebsiella pneumoniae | reverse complement strand
GGTTTTAGCGCCTTGATTGCGGTATCCGTGAGTGCCATTGGTGAGCCCTTGTGTCCATGGTGTGACCATTTCGCCTGGATTTTTTGTGCCCATTTTGGCGCTGGCCGTGACCATGGTCACTAATTCGACTGGCTCCGTCAAGAATCCTTGAGGCGGGCGAGGAACGGAAAAGGGCTATTTCCTGCGGAATAAACGGGGAAAATGGGTCGCTGAGAGGGCTTGAGCGTTCCTGGGAATTCCTGTCTCTACTTTCCGATACAGAAGCGCGAAAAAATCTCGCCTAATAAGACCTCGCTGCCGCCTCCGCCGACGATCGAATGTAACGCGTCGGCTGCACGCCGCAGACCTTCGGCGGTGAGTTCGGGCGCACGACGGGCGAGGGTGAGGTCGAGCGGCTCTAGTTCGGTCAAGGCGAGTTGTAAGGCCGACAAATGACGAGCGCGTGCGACAAATTCATTTTCTTCCGTGGCTTCAATACCGAGCAGGGCACCGAGCGTATCTTCGAACAATTTTATCCCTGTTCCTTCGCGTGCGGAGAGGAACAGGTGCGCATCCCCGTCTGAGCTCATGCGTTGTGCGATGCCGCCGCGTGTGTCGATTTTATTATGCACAACCAGAATGCGCGTGCCTTCGGGTTTCAGTTGGCCAAGTTGTGCAAACAATGCATCGATGGGTCTCAGGGTTGGGTCGTCCGTCATCAAAACGATGAGGTCAGCGTTGTTCATTGCATCGTTGGCACGACGAATGCCCTCCTGTTCCAACGGATCCTGGGTTTCCCGTAAGCCGGCCGTGTCACACAAACGTACGGGCACATCGCAGACCAGAGTATCGACTTCAATGATGTCGCGGGTGGTGCCGGGAATATCGCTGACGATGGCTTTGTCGGAGCGGGCGAGGCGGTTGAGCAGGGTCGACTTGCCGACGTTGGGCGCACCAACGATTGCGACGGTTGCGCCGTTGTTCAGCGTTGCGCCTTTGCACGCTGTACGCAGAAGCTCAATGATGCGGGCACGTAAGACTTCGATGCGGGGATATTGCGCGGCGGCAAGTGCGTCACCGGGGATGTCATCCGGAAAATCGATGGCGCCTTCGAAAGCAACCCGCGTGCTGGTCAAGGTTTCGACCATCGCCGTTATCTGAAGCGAAAACTCACCGCGTAATGTGCGCAATGCCGAGCGCGCGGCACGAATCGAACGGCTCTCGATGAGATCGGCGACCGCTTCGGCCTGGGCGAGATCGAGTTTGCCATTGCGGAACGCACGTTCGGAAAACTCTCCCGGCCGAGCGAGCCGCGCACCGTGGCGACAAAGAGCTTCGAGCAAAGCCTGCATGACGAAGGGATTGCCGTGGGTATGAAACTCGCAGAGGTCTTCACCGGTGTAGGAGGCCGGCGCTGCAAAATAGAGCACCAGTCCTGCATCGACGATGTCGCCGTCACTGCCGCGGAACTGACGATAAACGGCCTGGCGCGGCGGCGGAACCGAGCCTGTCAGGGCAGACAACAGTTGGAGCACTGCCGGCCCTGACGCGCGAACGACGCCCAAGGCCGCGCGCCCCTGTGCGCTCGCGATGGCGGCGATGGTATCGCTCGCCGTTACTGCTGGCTTGCTCAGGCTGCTTTAGCCTCGATGGCCCGAGTGATCTGCCATTGCTGCGCAATCGAGAGCATGTTGTTCACGAACCAGTACAGCACCAGACCAGCGGGGAAGAACGCAAAAAACACCGTGAACATGATCGGCATGATTTGCATGACCTTGGCCTGCATCGGGTCGATGGGGGCAGGATTGAGTTTCTGTTGGCCCCACATGCTGATGCCCATCAACAGCGGCAGCACAAAGAACGGGTCTTTCTCCGAGAGGTCGTGCACCCACAGAATGAACGGCGCCTGACGCATCTCAACACTTTCCAGCAACACCCAATAAAGGGCGATAAACACCGGGATCTGGATCAGGATGGGCAGACATCCGCCGAGCGGATTGATCTTTTCGTCCTTGTAGAGCTTCATCATCGCCTGATTAAGCTGGGCACGGTCGTCACCGAAGCGCTCTTTTAGCGCCACCATGCGCGGCTGCACGCGGCGCATATTGGCCATCGAGCGGTAGCCTGCGGCGGACAACGGGAAAAACATCAATTTCAGCAACAAGGTCACGAGGATAATCGCGAAGCCCCAGTTGCCCGTCATATCGTGAATAGCGCGCAAGGTCAGGAACAAAGGTTTAGCGATGAACCACAGCACGCCGAAATCGACACTCAACTCGAGTCCCGGTGCGACGTCGGCAATGATGTCGTGGCGTTTCGGACCTATGTAAGCGCGACTCGTGAGGGTGTGGCTCGCGTTCGCGGCGACGGTGGTTTCCGGCCCCTGGTAGCCGACGAGATAATGAGTGTCGTCGAGAATCTTTGAATAGAAGTGGTAAGTAGCGTCGGGGGGCGGCAGCAGAGCGGTGACGAAATAATGCTGGATGATGCCAATCCAGGCACCTTGTGCTGACACCGCGATAGGTGCGTCTTTGATGTCGTCGAACTTGAATTTTTCGAACGGCTTTTCCGGCGTCGACAGGGCGGGCCCGGTAAAGGTGTAGACCGTACCGCGGTAGGACGATTCGTCATTGCGCTTCAATTGCGCATAAGCATGTGCGCGTATCGGTTCGGCGCTGTTGTTGATGATTTCATGCTCGACCGTGATGACATAGGCGCCACGACTGAGAGTGAAACGTTTCTCAACTATCACCCCGTTGGCAGCAGTCCAGCGCAGTGGGATGACAAGTTGCGCAGCGCCGTCGGCGAGTTGGTAGTTGTCGTTTTCGGCGGTGTAGACACTGTGATGGGTGGGTAAGCTGTCCGATCCGGTGAGGCCACTTTCTTCGATGAATACCCGGCTGGCATCAGTGCCGAGCAGTTCTACCGGCGGTGCGCCTGCGTGGGAACTGGTCGGATAAGCGAGCAATGACACGCTTTCAAGCGTGCCACCAGCGGTAGAAATTTTTAATTCAAAGAGGTCGGTCTTGGCCGTGATGATACGTGCGGTCGGTGCTTCGGCTGGGTTGCTTGCGGGCGACGCATTTGCGGCTTCGGCGCGCAACTCGGCAGGAGCCGGCACGGGTGGCGGAGTAACACTCGTTGCAGAGGGCGCGTCTGTGGTGGCAGGGCTCGTGGCGACCGGCGTCGGGCCATAATCTTTCTGCCAGGCTTCCCATAGCTGGAAACCAGTAAAAGTCAGCGCCACGATCAAAAGCAGGCGTAAATGTTCCATGGTGTCGGGAAATCTTCTTTATCGTTTGCGTGGCAGGGAATGGCGTGTGGGTTTGGTGGTGAGATTGCCGAAAGCACGCGTGACGCTGGTGCGCAACTCTTCGCCGTCGATGGAAGCGGCATGAGGTTTGAGCAAAACGAAAATGTCCAAGGATGGCAAGCACCAACTCAAGCTGCGAAAAGTCTCGCGCAACAAGCGCTTGAGTTGGTTGCGGCGATTCGCTTTCCTTGCAACGCGTTTGCTGACTGCGAGGCCAAGACGCGCCTTGTCGGCGGCGTTGGGGCGGTAATAAATGACGAACCGTGCGTCGTTGTAACGGTGCCCGGCTTCGAGAAGGGCCGTAAAATCCGCTGAGGCTCGCAGGCGCTGGGCGGGGCGGAATTTTCTCGAAGGCGGGTCTGCGTCGCTACCGCCGAGAGCGGGACTCAGGGAGTCAATCGCAGCCGGCCACGGGCGCGTCGAGCTTTCAGAACGCGCCGACCGCCTTTGGTTTTCATACGAGCGCGGAAGCCATGATTGCGGGCGCGCTTGAGGCGGCTGGGTTGGAATGTTCTTTTCATCTTGAGTCCATCTTTTGGTTTGGTTGTCGGCCGGCGGGAGATGATGTCCGCGCGCGAACGGGGCGCTAGAAAGGGGCGTGATGGTAGGTAAGTCTCGGAATTATGTCAATGTTCACGGGCTTTGCTCGAGCCGCTTTGAGCCCTGTGGATAAGGTTTCGCAAGGCGTATACACTCGCCAAGCCCCTCCCGTACGACATACAAAAAAAGCAAAACGACGTGCAGCAATCGATTTGGCAGCAGTGCCTGATTCAGCTCGAAAGAGAGCTTACACCGCAACAGTTCAATACCTGGATTCGACCATTACAGGCGGTTGAACTTGCCCAAAGCGTGGAGATTCTGGCGCCCAACCGTTTTGTTCTGGATTGGATTCGTGACAAGTACGGCAGCCGCATTCGCGCCATCCTCGGACAGCTCTCAGGCGTTGAGGTGTTTGATGTCTCGATGGGTATAGGCAGCGTCAGCCGCAGCAAAACAGAAACACCGCCTGCCACGGCACCGAAGCCGCCGGTCGAAACGGCCGCAAAACGTGCGGAACCGGTGGGCAAAAGGGTCAATGGACTCAAGCAGGACTTCACATTCGAGAGTTTTGTGGAGGGTAAGTCCAACCAGTTGGCTCGTGCGGCGTCTTTACAAGTTGCTGAAAACCATGGGAAAGCCTATAACCCGTTGTTCATCTGTGGCGGCGTTGGCCTGGGCAAGACCCATCTCATGCACGCGGTTGGCAATCTCATCATCGCGCAGAAGCCATCGGCACAAGTCGTCTACTTGCATTCCGAGCGATTTGTGGCGGACATGGTGAAGGCTCTGCAGCATAACGCTATCAATGAATTCAAACGCTTTTATCGGTCGGTAGACGCGCTGCTTATCGACGATATTCAGTTTTTTGCTGGCAAGGAACGATCGCAGGAAGAATTCTTCCATACTTTCAATGCCTTGCTTGAAGGGCAACAGCAGATTGTGCTGACCTGCGATCGTTATCCAAAAGAGGTTTCGGGGGTAGAGGAGCGGCTGAAATCACGTTTCGGCTGGGGTCTTACCGTTGCGATAGAACCTGCCGAGCTTGAAACCCGGGTCGCCATTCTCATGCGCAAAGCGCAACAGAGTAATGTCGATTTGCCGCATGAAGTGGCGTTCTTTATCGGCAAACGTTTCCGGTCGAATATCCGAGAACTGGAAGGCGCGCTTCATCGGGTGGTGGCTAATGCCCACTTCACGGGAAACCCGATCACCTTGGAGTTCGCCAAGGAAGCACTTCGCGATCTCCTGGCGCTACAGGACCGTCTAATCACGATGGACAACATCCAGAAGACGGTCGCTGAGTACTACAAGGTACGGGTTGCAGATCTGTTGTCAAAGCGGCGTACGCGATCGATTGCCAGGCCTCGACAAGTGGCGATGGCCTTATCCAAGGAATTGACCAACCATAGTCTCCCGGAAATCGGCGATGCATTTGGTGGGCGTGACCATACCACCGTGATTCATGCCTGCCGAAAAGTGGCTGAACTCAAGGCCAGCGACTCTCGAATTCAGGAAGACTACGCGAATCTTGAAAGGATACTCACAACCTGAAGGTAAGTGGTCTAGCAATTTGTGGATAAAATTTCTCCCTGAATCTGGGGAATTTCATTCACTGCTTATACACAGCTAGCGCCTTCTTTTTGGTGCAAAAAACAGGGTGATTTCGTCATACTAATCAAATAGATGAGAGTTATCCCCGATATTAGACGCTCTAATAACAGACACAACAATGAAGATCAAAATCACAAGAGAAATACTGTTACCAGTTCTTCAGGCGGCCAACAACGTCGTTGAACGTCGGCAGTCTTTGCCGATTTTGAGCAACGTACTTATTGTTGCTGGGGATAACGGTATCCAGATCACAGCAACCGACATGGAAGTCGAACTTGTGAGTTTGATTGAAAATCCTGTCGCAGAAAAAGGCAGCATCGCACTGCCGGCACGTAAACTTTTCGATATCTGTCGGGCTCTGCCCACAGAATCAGAAATGACTATCGAAGCATCCGGCACAAAGGCCAAGATTGCTTCCGGTCGTAGCCGCTTTTCTCTGGCGGCGATGAGCGCTGACGAGTTTCCGAGCATTGGTGCCTTTGAAACCAGCGTCGATCTCGAGCTGCCGACTGACACGCTCTCCGACCTTCTGGAAAGTACCAGCTTTGCAATGGCTCACCAGGATGTGCGTTATTACCTCAACGGACTTTTACTCGAAATGGACAACAGTCGTATTCGAGCGGTGGCGACAGACGGGCATCGTTTGGCCATGACCGACAAAGCTGTCGAGATTGCTCTTGATGCACCACGCCAATGTATCGTTCCGCGTAAGGGCGTATTGGAAATAGTACGGTTGCTCAATCCGAGCAGTAGCACTGCCCAGATTGCTGTCGGGGAG
>CAMCBY010000262.1 GCA_945873015.1 Klebsiella pneumoniae | reverse complement strand
TTTTTTTTTGCGCGCAGTGCGGGGGCGGCTAAGCCCCGCTATGTAGGTGCGAATTTATTCGCACATGAGAAAGCGCGCCTCGGCGTCTCGATTCGGAATTGAATGTGCGAATAAATTCGCACCTACAGGGCCAGCAGAAGTTCGCTCGTCATCCACAGCTTTTCTGCCAGCGCCGCGTCCTGCGACAGCTTCGAGCCCGGCTTCGCTTTCAAGAACTCATCGTAATAAGCCCCGCTGCTGGCCTCGATGCCGTCGGCGCTGGCGAGATAGACACTGGTGCGCGCCCCTCGTTTGGCACTCATGTAGGCGCCGATCAGCCGATAGAGCGTGCGGTTCAGCAGGCCACGCCCCATGATGTTGGTACCGACCGGGCCTGGATGGAGACTGAAGGTCACGAGTCCGTCGTCGCGATGGCGCCGCGCAAGTTCGCGGCTGAACAGCACATTGCACAGTTTGGACTGTGCGTAGGCCTTCAGTGCGCCATAGGGCTTTTCGTCGCGAAAACTCTCGAAATCAATCTTGCCGAGGTGATGCATCATTGACGCGACATTGATGACCCGCGGCCGCTCGGCGGCGAGCAGCGCCGGCAGCAGCGACTGTGTGAGCAGGAAATGGGCGAGATGATTGACCCCGAACTGCATCTCGAAGCCGTCGCGGGTCATCTGACGCTTGAAGGGGAACAGGCCGGCGTTGTTGATGAGTACATCAATCTTCGGCCAGCGGCTGGTCAGGGTCTCGGCACAACTGCGCACCTGTGCCAGGGACGCTAAATCGAGATGTACCAGTTCGAGTTTTGCGCCGGGCACGCTGCTCATGATGTCGGTCCGCGCGCTCTCGGCCCGCGCCGGATCGCGACAGGCCATCACGACGGTGGCACCACTGCGCGCGAGTTCGCGGGCGGTCTCGAGACCGATGCCGCTGTTGGCGCCGGTGATGACGATGGTTTTGTCGGTGAGGTTCATCAAGATCTCCGCGATTGGTCGCCTGGGCGCAGGGCCCTATCATCGACTATCTGAGTGCCTATGCCGAGGCGGGCCAGCCGCAGTCAAGCACGCCCACCTTGCGTGCATCGTTACGGCGCTTGACGCGATTTTTCGCACAGGCGAAGTGCATTTAAGCACGCCTTAAAACAAACAGGCGCACAAGCGGCTTGCGGTGTTTGACACGGCTGTCAGATTGTTCCATTGATAGGCCATCACCACAGAACGAGGGTGTGGCCAGTGGCAAAAATTCCAGCGGGCGTGGGCCCACGCTTTCCGCAAGTGGTGGTGCTGGTGGGCGCCACCGGCGACCTGGCCAAACGCAAATTACTGCCGGGCCTCGCCCATCTCATCAATGCCGGTTTTATTCCTGGCTGCCGCATTATCGGGGTCTCGCTCGACGATATCGACGTTGAAGGTTTTCGCGCGCTGGTGCGCAAGGCGCTCGATGACCATTCGAATCGCAAAGTGGCCGATGCGGCGTGGATGGAATTCGCCGCCTGTCTTGATTACGTGCCGATGGGGGCGGGCCCGCAGGCGCTGAAAGCGGCGGTGGCCGCCGCCGAAGCGGCGTTCGGCGGCGAAAGCCGACGCCTGCATTATCTCAGCGTGCCGCCCAACGCCGCCTTGTCGGCGGTGCGCATGCTGGGTGAGGCCGATCTTGTCACGCAAGCGCGGGTGGTGATGGAGAAACCCTTCGGTACCGACAAGGACAGCGCGGTGTCGCTGAATGCAAGGCTGCACGAAGTGTTCGCCGAAGAGCAGATTTTTCGTATCGATCATTTCCTCGGTAAGGAACCCGCGCAGAACATCCTCGCGTTTCGTTTCGCCAACGGTTTGTTCGAACCGATCTGGAATCGCAACTTCATCGATCACGTGCAAATTGATGTGCCGGAAACCCTGGCGCTCGGCGGACGCTCGGCGTTCTATGAAGCGACCGGTGCGTTTCGCGACATGGTGGTCACGCATCTGTTCCAGATTCTAGGCTTCATGGCGATGGAGCCGCCGACCAGTCTCGAACCCGCGCCTATTGGCGAGGAGAAGAACAAGGTCTTTCGCAGCATGCTGCCGATACGTCCGAGTGATGTGGTGCGCGGTCAATATGCCGGTTATCGCTCCGAACCGGGGGTGCATCCGGAATCCGATACCGAGACCTTTGTGGCTTTAAAATGCGCCATCGACAACTGGCGCTGGGCCGGCGTGCCGTTTTATCTGCGCACCGGCAAACGCCTGGCCGAGGGGCAGCGCATCATCTCGATAGCGTTTCGCGAAGCGCCAAAAAGCATGTTTCCACCGGGCTCAGGCGTTGGCGCGAGCGGCCCGGATCATCTGACTTTCGATCTGGCCGATGCTTCCAAGATGTCTTTGTCGTTCTATGGCAAACGACCGGGGCCGGGTATGCGTCTCGACAAACTGAGTTTGCAGTTCGCGATGGATGACACCGCCTTGATAGGCGATGTGCTCGAAGCCTATGAGCGATTGATTCTCGATGCGATGCGCGGCGATCACACTTTGTTCACCACCGCCGAAGGCATCGAGCGCCTGTGGGAAGTGTCGGCACCTTTACTCGAAGAGCCGCCGCCTGTGCGTATGTATACCCCGGGTTCGTGGGGCCCGAATGCCATTCATCAACTGGTCGCTCCCCATGCCTGGCGTCTGCCTTTCGAGCGCGTGTGGCGTGATCCCAGCCAGAATGGCATTTGAGCGACCGACGCGCTGCCTCACGGTGACCAGTACACCGCCACCGGCACGTCCGTCTGACGCAACACGGCGCGTATCGGCATGGCACATACCTCGCCATCAGCCAGCGCGCTCTGGTAGACCGCCCACTTGTTCGGCCCTTGAATGTGAATGGCAATTTGCCGCGCATCGAGCAGCGCTGACAGATTCAAACTCAAACGTTCGTATGGTGCATCGGGTGCCTGCATGGCGATACAAGCTGGCGCCTCGGTGGTGTCGAGAGCCTGCGTGAGCAAGGGCGACGCCGGAAACAAAGACGCGGTATGGCCGTCATCGCCCATGCCAAGCAGAACCCAGTCAAACGGCAGCGTTATCGCCCGTTGCAATGTATGCCAGACAGACGCCGCGCCTGCCGCGGCGCTATCGGCCGCGCACTTCAAGCTAATAAATTGCGCCGCGCCGGCCTTGTCGCGCAGCAGTGATTCACGCACCAGTCGTTCATTACTGCCCGGCGCATCGTTTGCCACCCAGCGCTCGTCGGCCAGCACGATGGTGACGTGCTGCCAGTCGAGTTCGCTTTGCGCAAGGCGCCGGAACAACTCCAGGGGGGTACGACCGCCCGATACCACCAGACTTGCGCGTCCGCGTGCACTAATGGCTGCGCGTAGCGCACCGACGATGTGCTCCGCCAATGCGACACTCAAATCGGTGGCGCTGTCGAAACGATGTTCGTCGGCATGAAGCGTGCATTGTCTGGTCGAATGATTCATAGCCTGATTCTAGGCAAAGTCCGCGCCAAGCGCCCGATCACTTTTTCACGAGGTCTGTGCGATGACTGAAAGTTCTGCTCCTGTGCATCCCCGACTCGCCGAAGTCACGGCGCGCATCGTGGCGCGCAGTCGCTCATCGCGCGGTGATTATCTCGCCCGCATGGCGGCGGCGCGTTCCAGCGAACCGTCCCGCGCGCAACTCGCCTGCACCAACCTGGCCCACGGTTTCGCCGCCGCGGAAGCTGGTGACAAACAACAGTTGAAACTCGGCCGCTGGCCCAACATCGCAATCATATCGGCCTATAACGACATGCTCTCCGCCCATCGGCCGCTCGAGCGTTATCCGCCGTTGATCAAACAAGCGGCACGCGAAGCCGGTGCAGTTGCGCAGTTCGCTGGCGGCGTGCCGGCGATGTGCGACGGTGTGACGCAGGGCCAGAGCGGCATGGAGTTGTCGCTGTTCAGCCGCGATGTAATTGCGATGGCGACCGCCGTTGCGCTGTCGCACAACATGTTCGATGCAAGCTTGTGTCTCGGCGTATGCGACAAAATCGTGCCGGGTCTGTTTATCGGCGCGCTGTCTTTCGGTTATCTGCCGACCATCTTCGTACCCGCTGGCCCGATGCCGTCCGGCCTGCCGAACAAAGAGAAAGCACGCATTCGTCAGCAGTTCGCCGAAGGCAAGGTCGGGCGCGACGCGCTGCTCGAATCCGAAGCGCAGAGCTATCACACCGAAGGCACCTGCACTTTCTACGGCACCGCCAACAGCAATCAGATGCTGATGGAAGTGATGGGCCTGCACCTGCCGGGCAGTGCCTTTGTGCAACCCAACACGCCGCTGCGTGATGCGCTGACCGCCGCCGCCGCCCAACGCGTGGCGGCCATCACCGCGCTGGGTGCGCATTATCTGCCGATGGCCGAGATCGTCGACGAGCGGGCGCTGGTGAACGGCATCGTCGGCCTGCTTGCGACCGGTGGCTCGACCAATCACACCATCCACATCATCGCCATGGCGCGCGCTGCTGGCGTGCACATCAATTGGGATGATTTCAGCGAACTGTCGGACATCGTGCCGCTGTTGGCGCGCGTGTATCCAAATGGACCGGCCGACGTCAATCAATTCCATGCGGCCGGTGGCATGGGGTTTCTGATCAAGGAACTGTTGCAGGCGGGTTTGCTGCACGCTGAGGTCAACACCGTGATGGGCGCCGGCCTCGATCATTTTGCGCGCGAACCCTTCCTCATCGACGGCAAACTCGAATGGCGGGAAGCAGCGCAAACGAGTGGCGATCTGTCGATATTGCGTCCGGTGAGCGAGCCTTTCAGCGCCGATGGCGGGCTCAAACTTCTGACCGGCAATCTCGGCCGTAGCGTGATCAAGACCTCGGCGGTCAAAGCCGAGAACCGCGTGGTCACCGCTCCGGCGCTGGTGTTCGACGACCAGCTTGAGGTCGTGGCCGCCTTCAAGGCCGGCAAACTGGCGCGGGATTTTGTGGCGGTGATTCGTTATCAGGGCCCGCGCGCCAACGGCATGCCGGAACTTCATCAACTGACGCCGGCCTTGAGTTCGTTACAGGACAAGGGTTTTCATGTCGCGCTGGTCACCGATGGACGCATGTCGGGCGCGTCCGGCACGGTGCCGGCTGCCATCCATGTCACGCCCGAATGCCTGAACAACGGCCCTTTACGCCATGTGCGCGACGGCGACGTCATCCATCTCGACAGCATTCACGGTGTGCTGGAGGTGCGCGTGCCGGCTGCCGAATGGCAGGCGCGTACCACCATCGCGCCCGATCTCACTTCGAACGAACACGGCATGGGTCGTGAATTGTTCCGTGGATTTCGCGCGCTGGCCCGCGATGCCGAAGCCGGCGCCGACAGTTTTGGAGGCTGACATGGAGATTCGCGACATCATGGCGCTCGCGCCGGTTATCCCAGTGCTGATCATCGACGACCTGCAACACGCTGTGCCTTTGGCGCGCGCGCTGTGCGCGGGTGGTTTGTGCGTATTGGAAGTGACGATGCGCACACCGGTGGCGCTGGCCGCCATTGAAGCGATGCGTAAAGCGGTGCCGGAAGCGGTGGTCGGCGTCGGTACGCTCACTCGCCCTGCGGACTTTACTGCCGCGGCGAGCGCCGGCGCGCAGTTCGGTGTATCACCGGGTTTGACCGCCGAACTCGCGCAGGCGGCGCGCGGTGTTGGTTTTCCTCTCTTGCCGGGGGTGATGACACCGACCGAAGTCATCGCCGCGCGCTTGTACGGCTATACCTCGCTCAAACTTTTTCCGGCGCAACAGGCCGGCGGCATTGCGATGCTGAAAGCCCTCGCTTCGCCTTTCGGCGATGTGATGTTCTGCCCGACCGGCGGCGTGAGCCGCGACAATGCGGCGGATTTTTTGTCTTTGCCCAACGTTGCCTGCGTGGGCGGCTCGTGGGTGGCGCCGCCCAAACTCATGCAGGAGGGCGATTGGAGCGGCATCGAAACCCTGGCGAGGGAGGCGGCCGCGCTGCGACGTTGAAGCGCTGGCTAAATGCCTATTGCAACAGGCCGCCCTTGACCTCCTCCTGCGACAACAGCTTCACCGGCACGGGGTGGGTGTGCCAGATGTCGGCGCAATACTCGCGAATGGTGCGATCGGAGGAGAACTTGCCGGCGCGCGCGGTATTGAAGATGGACATGCGCGTCCAGCGTTCGACATCGCGATAGGTGTCGTTCACGAGGCCGTGACAGTCGGCATAGGACTGGTAATCAGCGAGCACCATGTAGGGGTCGTGATAGAGCAGATTCTCG
>CAMCBY010000261.1 GCA_945873015.1 Klebsiella pneumoniae | reverse complement strand
CATGACGCGATCGCCCACTTTGAAGCGCGTGACTTTGTCACCGACCGCCAACACCGTGCCGGCGGTTTCGAGACCGGGAGCAAAGGGCAGCGGTGGTTTGGTTTGATAGGTACCGCCGACCATGATGGTGTCGGCGAAGTTGACCGCCGTGGCGGCCACCTTGATCAGTACTTGTTCGGCTGCCGGCTCAGGGGCCGGCAGCTCGCCCACGACGAGGTCTTCGACCGCGCCCCAGGCATGACAGACGAGGGCGCGCATGGCCTTTCCTCTATGTGGTTATCGTCAAGCGCGACCCGAGCGCAGCACTTCTCCCGGACGCTGTCCGGTGTCTTTGCCATGCTCGAACACCGGCAAGCCATTGACGATGGTGTATTCCACACCACGCGCCGGCACCACCAGACGGCGGCCGCCGCCCGGCAGGTCGTAACGCATTTCGCCGCGCTTGTTCGAGCCGACCGTCGCCATGTCGAAGATCGCAAAGTCGGCCGCGAGGCCGGGCGCAATACGGCCACGGTTCTTGATGCCGAACAGTGCTGCCGGCTCAGTGGTGATGCGCTGCACGGCACGTTCGAGTGTCATCGCTTCGCGTTCACGCACCCAGGTGCCGAGCAGGTAGGTCGCATACCCGGCGTCACACAGGCTGTCGACATGCGCGCCACCATCGGACAGACCGATCATGATGCGCGGCTCGTTGATCAGGTCAGGAATCTTGCTTTCGTCAGCGTTGAAGAAGTCGTAGGTGTATTGCAGTTTCAACTGATCTTCGATGGCGAGATCGAGGAAGGTGTCGGCCGGATGGGCGCCGCGTTCGCGCGCGACATCGGCGACGTTGCGCCCGACATATTTGGCCATCGCCGGGTCGCTGACTTCCAGCACGATGGCAACTTCCCAGCGTGCCGAGAAGATCAAGGCCTTCTTCAAAGACTCTTTGAACGCAGCGCGGAATTCCGGCTGACGATAGATGGCAATCTGCTGGTCGGTCGGCACGTTGAATACCGGGTTGAAGCACGGCATGTTGGCGAACAGGAACGGTTTGGACAGGTCAATCTGGCCGACCAGCGGACGGCAGGTCGCCTGCGGCACCGAGCCACGCTTGATGAGGTCATCGACCTCATGCAGGGTCTTCTGCACCTGATCAGGATCGTCATCGCGATTCAACAGCGCGAGCCAGGTCACCGGACGGCCGCTCGAGGACAGCAACAGATCGAGCAGTTCGCGCTCCTGCGGGCTGACGCGCGAAACTTCATTGGTCAGCGCCACTTCGATCGCACCGCGGCCGACGTCGCGCAGCACATTGCCATAGGCGCGGAATTCGTCATGGCTGGCGAGACGGCAGGCGAGCGGTTTGCCTTGATAGCCGATGTGTTGCCCGGCATTGGTGGTGGTGAAACCGAAAGAACCGGCGTCCATTGCTTCGCGCAGGAGGGCGGCAATCTGTTTGGTCTCATCGGCCGTGGCGGCACGTTCCGATGATTCCGAGCCCAGTACGTAATGACGGAACGGGGTCAAGGCGCTCAAGAAACCGAGGTTTAATCCGGAGCCGCGGCGAGCGGCGGCATCCATGTATTCGGGGAAGGTTTCCCAATCCCAGGTCACGCCCTTCGCAAGCACATCAAAAGGGATCGCTTCGACGTTGACCAGATCCCAGGCGGCGACTTCACGCGACTCAGGGCGGCATGGTGCGAGACCGACACCGCAGTTACCCATCATGACGGTGGTCACGCCATGCCAGCAGGAGGGTGAGGTGACCGAGTCCCAGCAGATCTGTGCGTCGTAATGCGTGTGCGGATCGACGAAGCCGGGCGCGACTATCAGGTCCTGCGCGTCGATGGTGCGAGTTGCGCTGCCATCCACCTTACCGACTTCAACTATCTTGCCATCCTTAACCGCAACGTCGGCGCGGAAGCGCGCTGCGCCAGTGCCATCGACTACGGTGCCATTTCGAATTACGAGGTCATAGGACATCACGCTCACTCCTGCTGTTTCGGGGCTGCGACAGTATACGTAAATCGTTCCATCACAATCATTGCTCTGAGGGGTGGGACGGTGTGAATCGCCAAAGCGCGACGGTATTGAGTGTCTCTCCCCCCTGATCAGGGGGGATGCATCGGGGTTTCATCGAGCGAGGTCGACCACCGATGCCCATGCCACGGCGATTTGCCGCAGTGCCGCATCGGTGTCGCGGGTCTCAGCCCAGGATCTTGCGCGCCTCGGCGCGCAATTCGACCTTGCGGATCTTGCCGCTCGAGGTCATCGGATAGGCATCGACGAAGATCACGTGTTTGGGAATCTTGAAGCTCGCGATGCGGCCGTGCATCCGTTCAAGCAGGGCCTCGGCGCTGATGTCTTTGCCCGGTTCCCTGATCACGAATGCGACCGGCACTTCGGCCAGACGCTGATCGGGATAGGCCACCACCGCCGCGTCACGCACTTCGTCCATCACGCGCAGATAAGCTTCAACTTCTGCCGGCGAAACGTTTTCGCCGCCGACTTTCAGCATGTCTTTATAACGACCCATGAAGACCAGATAACCATCGGGACGGCGCTTGGCCATGTCGCCGGTATGCAACCAGCCGTCTGCGTCGATGGCGTCGGCGGTTGCTTCCGGTTTGTCCCAATAACAATCCATCACGGTATAACCACGCACCAGCAACTCGCCCGGTGCATCGTCCACCTGATCGGCACCTGTCTCGACATCGACTACACGAAATTCGTAGTCGTTCATCGGATAACCCGAGGCGTGCACACGTTGTTCGCGTGTCGAAGACGGGTTATCGCAGGACACATAGGCCCAGGTTTCGCTCATGCCGAAACCGCTGACCGTCGGGCCGAATACGTCCTGTACTTTTTCGGCAATTGGAAAAGTGCTCTCAACTCCGGAAGGCAGGGTGCCGATGCGCATCTTGATGTTGCGCGGTTGGCGCGCCTGGGCGTTCAGAAGATCCAGCCAATGCGCTTCGAAGCCGTGCAGCACCGTAGCCTTTTCTTTTTCGGCCAGCTCAAGCGCGCGTTCGGCATCGAACATATCCATCATGATCTGTTTGGCACCCACCAGCACACCGGCCATGGTGATCTCGGCATAGGCATAGATGTGGAACAGCGGCAGGTAATTCATGTGGATGTCGTGCATGGTCATGCCGAGCATCTGCGCGCGTTCGTGGGTGTTGCGTATCGGGCGATGGGAATGCACCACGCCCTTGGGGCTGCCGGTGGTGCCGGAGGTATAGCAGATCACCATACGACCATCGGGATCGACGGCGGTCTTGCGTGCCGACAGTTCAGAATCGCTGATTCGCTGTCCGCCGGCCATGAACTGATCCCAGTCGAGAGCGTGGGGCAGCGAGCGATTGCCGAGCACCACCAGACGTTTCAAGTCCGCATAACCGTCGATGATCAGTGAGCCATCGGTGTGACGCTCGATGCTCGGCATGGTTTCAGCCAGCATGCCCTGATAGTCGATGGGGCCCGAACGTTCGAGCGAAATGAGGGTGGTGCTTTTTGATTGTTTGACCGCGTAGGCGACGTCATCGGTGCGATAGCGGGTGTTGAGCGGCACCAGACAACCGCCGACGCGCGCCACGCCGAACATGAGAAAGAGCCACTCGGGACGATTGGTCATCCACAGCGCGACGTGTTCACCGGAACGCACGCCGAGGGCGATGAGTGCCTTGGCGACCTTGTCCACTTCATCGTTGAATTCGCTGAAGGTCCAGCGTTGCTCGCCGAACACCAATGCCTCACGCTTGCCCCAGCGCGCCGCCGCCTCATCGAGAATGCCGCCCAGTGTGCGTTTGCGGTACCAATCCATCATCGAACTCCCCGTGGTGATGGGGGCGAATGGTAGCCCCTGACGCGGACTCGGCCTACCTCCCGACGGGTGGGGCGGGTGGCTCAAAAAGGAATGTCAGACTGAAAGTCTGACCCACAATGATAATGCGTCCCCTCTGTGGGTCAGACTTCAGTCTGACACTCGCGGGGCCTTGCTCACATGCGTTTCTTACCGCGCTACACTCCGACCACACATCGTCATTTCAAACCCAGGGGACTCTCACCATGAAATTCGGACTTTTCGGGATCAACATGGGGCCGCTCAGCGACCCGGATGCATCGGTAGAAGTGGCGCAGACCGCCGAGGCGGCCGGCTTTGAATCGATCTGGGCGGGCGAACATGTGGTGTTGCCTGATCCGCAGGTCGTGCCGTCGCCGCTGCCGCCGACCTACCCGATGTCCGACCCGAATATCGTGTTCGCGTTTCTCGCCGCTCACACCCAGCGCCTGTTGATGGGCACTGGCATCATCATCTTGCCGCAGCGCAATCCGCTGGTGCTGGCCAAGGAATTGGCGAGCCTCGATGTGGTCAGCAAGGGGCGCCTTATTTTCGGTGTCGGCATCGGTTATCTCAAAGCCGAGTTCGACGCTCTTGGTATTCCGTTCGATGATAAAGGGCCGCGCACCCTGGAGTATCTCGACGCCATGCGCGCAATCTGGAACGACGACAACCCGGCCTACCACGGCCAGTTCGCCGATTTCGAAGGCGTCAAAGCCTATCCGCGACCGGTGCAAGCGGGCGGACCGCCGGTGGTTTTTGGTGGCCATGTGCCGGCGGCCTATCGACGCACCGTCAGTCACGGTAATGGCTGGTATGGATTCGGTCTCGACCTCGATGCCACCCGCGGCTGCCTTGCCGGTCTGCGCGCGGCCGAACAGCAGGTGCAGCGCCCGGC
Organism: Klebsiella pneumoniae; assembly: GCA_945873015.1. Lineage (GTDB taxonomy): Bacteria > Pseudomonadota > Gammaproteobacteria > JADJYF01. Next base: position 1,548 of record CAMCBY010000261.1, on the reverse strand, counting down.
GGCGCTCGGCAAGATTGAAATCAGCGTCACGCCTTTCGGTAATATCGATCTGGACAAGGCCAAACGTTATGCCGAGGCCGGTGTCGAGCGTTTGATTCTGTTGTCCCCGACGACCTCATCCAAGGAGTTGTTCTCGCTGACCGCGACTCGCGCGCAGATTCTCGACTACGTAAAACGTGTGGGCGATGAGGTCATCGACCGCGTCTAGAAGCGGTCTCAAAATAGCTGCGCTTGCCATTTTGCGCGTCGGCGGTGCTCGAAATCCTCACGTATTTCTGTATACGCTGCGGTTTCTCCGCTCCGGCGACGCGCAAACTGACTGCGCTCGCTTAATTTTGAGACCGCTTCTAGTCGCAATGTGACTCGCATATCTCAAGGCGGCGCGCCGACAGCGGGCGCCGCTTGTCCGCGCGCTGCCGTTCAAGCGACACTCACGCCCTGTTTCTTGCCCCAGGTTTCAGCATGACCGACACCGGCGGCGGCGCGCAGCGACCCGCCCATCCTACGCTCGCGCGCCAAGGCTTGAGCCTCGCCCTGATCGCACTCACGCTGGCGCTCGCCTACGGCAGTTGGTACGCCTACAGCGTGTTCCTGGTGGCGCTTTTGAAAGACTTCGGCTGGAGCCGCTCGGTGTTGGGTGGCGCCTTTTCCCTGTTTGCACTGGTGCAGGGCGCGGCCAATCCATTACTCGGCATGGTGTGCGACAAGGTGCGACCGCCGGCGGTGGTGGTGGTCGGCAGCATCGCACTTGGCGCCACACTCTATCTCGACAGTTATATCAGCGAGCCTTGGCACCTTTATGTGTGTTTCGGTGGTATGACCGCCGTGGCGGTCGCGTTCTGTGGTTGGATACCGGCCGTGGTGCAGGTGCAGCGGCGCTTTCAACGCCGTCTTGGTCTCGCGCTGGGTATCGTCAGCTCCGGTGTTGGGGTCGGCATGCTGGTGGTGGTGCCGCTGTGCGAGCATCTGATCGAAACCCACGGCTGGCGCGAAGCGTTTCGTGTGCTCGCCATGATCTGCACCGGCTTCACGCTGCCGGCGGCCTTGTTCCTTCTATATGAGACGCCGCATCACACAGCGGCGCCGCCCTTGGTTGCGGCGCCGCGTGATGCCGACCCGGCTGCCGCTGCTCGCACGCTGACTTTGCGTGAGGCGCTACGCACCGCGCCGTTCTGGCTCATGGTCGGCACGTTTTTCTGCGGCAGCCTGTGTTCCCAGACTTTGCACGTCCATCAAGTCGCGTTCCTGGTCGACCATGGTCTGAGTGCGATGGTGGCGGCCTCGGTCGTGGGCGTGGTCGGCGTCGCAAGTATTGTCGGCAAGACCGGCGGCGGCTGGTTGTCCGATCGCATCGAGCGTGAACTGGTCTACATCGGTGGCGTGGCGGTGCTGGTCGGCTCGGTGGGTGCTTTGCTGCTGGTCGGCCTCAATCCGACCCAATGGGGCGCCTATGGATACGCCGTGATGCTCGGCATCGGTTATGCGGTGACTGCCGCCATCATGCCGGCCATGGTGGCTGATCGTTTCCAGGGCCGTCATTTCGGTTCC
>CAMCBY010000260.1 GCA_945873015.1 Klebsiella pneumoniae | reverse complement strand
ACTCCACCCAGCCGAATATCGGCATGCTGACGGGCGCCGGCGGCGTCGAACTTGCGGCCTGTGTCGATACGCCGCACAGGGTCAGCAACAGCATCGCGAGCGCCACCGCCGCGCGGCGGCGCGATGAATGTAAGCGCATGAATTTCCGGTCCAGTGAGGCAGCGGCAAGAGTGCCGCGAATGATCGGGAAGATCAATGGACAAGGCCGTGAAGGTGCTCTCCGGTAGGTGCGAATTCATTCGCACATTCATGTCCAGCCACCGAGTCCAGCCTCGCCATGAACGTGTGAATTCATTCGCTCCTGGCGGGCTTAACGCGTGTAGTTGCCGGCGTATTCGATATACACCTCGACACCGCGCTTGAAGTTCGCGCGGTTGTCTGCAGGTAACGGCTTCCAGCGCCGCGCCGGCGTACCGGACCAGATCTCGCCCGCCGCGACTTCGGTGCCGGGCGCAGTCTCGGCACCCGCCGCCACCACACCGCCGGCACGCACGATAGTGCCGGCACCGAGCACCGAGCCCATCCCCACCATGGCGTCGTCTTCGACCACGCAAGCGGCCATACGCACGTTGTGACCGACCGTCACGCGTTGTCCAATGTGTACGCGTTCGCCGGCCGCCACATGGATGCGGGTATTGTCCTGCACATTGCTGCCGGCACCGATCACGACATCGCCACCACCGACCATCTCCACCCCGAACCACACACTGCTCTGCGGCGCGAGGCTGAGGTTGCCGTCGACGATGGCGGTCGGCGCGACATAGGCACCCGCCGCCAGTGTGGTCGGCAGACCTGAGCCCGCAACCAGACGTGGCATGGCGACCTGTTGCGCACTGCGCAGCACCGCATTGACGGTGGCATCGTTGCTGGCCGTGCCGTTGCGCAGCAGCGCGTGCAGGCTTGCCAGTTCTTCGGCACTGACCGGTCGCACGGCCTTGGCCGGCACGCCGGCATACAGCCAGCCACCATCGAGGGTTTTGCCCGGCGGCACGACGCTGTCGGCCGCGATCACCGCGCCGGCACCGATACGGCTGTTGTCCATCACCAGCGCATGTTCGCCGACCACGCAGCCATCACCGAGATCGCAGGCATGCACGAGGCCAAAAGAGCCGACGGTCACACCACGTCCGACCACCGCCGCAAATACGCTGTGTGCGATATGTACGGTGCTGAAATCGCCAAACCAGCAGTCCTCAGCGATGCGGATGCTCTCGCCATCGGCACGCAAGGTTGCGAGTTGCCCGAGATGGCAGCGTGCGCCGACTTCAGTGCGGCCGATCACGGCGGCATCGGCGGCAACACTGCTATCGGCAGCGATACGCGGGCGAAATTCGAGATAGGGAATGACGAACATCGAGAACGGGCTCCGTGGAAAGTCGAGTCAATAAAAATTCAAACCACCGCGCGGGTGCTGGCCGCGGCTTACGAACGCGGCCCGCCCTCAAGCTTGTGCTGCATCTCGCGGAACACTTCGCGGTTCTCGATCACGCGCCGCGCCTTGAAGTCGGTGCGCGGGAAGTTGTGGGAGGCCACCACTTCAATCTGCGCACGCACCGCGAGGGTCTTCAGGAGACGATGGCGCACGGTTTCGTGGAAGAGCGCGAGACGGTCGGGGTCGGCACGCGCGTCATCCTCACATTCGACCTGCAGCAACAGTTCGTCCATGGCGCCATCGCGGGTGATGAGGATGCGATGCTCGCCGGCGTAATCCGGCACGGCGTTCAATACTGCGTCGATTTCACTCGGGTAGATGTTCTCGCCCCGGATGGTGAACATGTCGTCGATGCGGCCGAAGATGCCGTTGGGCAGACGTGGATAGGTGCGCCCGCACGGATTGGGGCCGTTTTCCCAGATCGCCAGATCGCCCGACACCAGTCGAATCATCGGCTGCGAGGTGCGTTCGAGGTGGGTGTAAACCGGCGTGCCGCGGCTGCCATAGGGCACACGGTGGAAATTGCCCGGGTCGCAGACCTCGGTGTAGACCAGATCCTGCCACAGCAGCATGCCGGGCGATGACTCGACGCTGCCGCCGACGTGCATCCACGGCGTCATCTCGGCCATCGAGCCGGAATCGAACACGCGCGCGCCGAATGCTGCTTCCAGCTTTTCGACCACCGCCGGTATCGAGGCGCCAGGCTCGCCGGAGAATATCAACGCACGCAAGCCGAACTTGCGCGCGTCGAGTCCTTCCTCGCGGGCCACTTCGGCCAGATGTAGTGCGTAAGTCGGCGTGCCGTAGAACACCGTCGGGCGAACTTGATCGAGCCAGCTCACCGCGCGTGCGCTCATGCCGCTCGCGCCGGCCCCGAAAGGGAAGACCGTCGCGCCGAGCCTTTCGGCCCCGGCCAGCGCGCCCCAGCTGCCGAGATAAAGACTGAAGATGGCGGCCACACACACCGTGTCCGAGGGCCGTACGCCCATGCCCCACATCACGCGCGCGTGGGCGTTGGCAATCGCCTGCCAGTCGTTGCGACCGATGGCGAAGGCCGTCGGTCTGCCGGTCGTGCCCGAGGTGCCGTGCACACGGAACACCTGCTCGCGCGGGATACACAGATGTTCGCCAAAAGGAGCTTCGCGGGCCTGCGACTCACGCAGATGACGCTTGGTGACGACTGGCACGCGCGCTTCGAAATCCTCCAGCGACTTCAGCTGGCTGGGGTGAAATCCGGCCGCGTCCCAGTGATTGCGATAGAAAGTCGAGTTGGCATAGGCATAACGACAGACTTCCTTGAGCCGCTCAAGGATCGCGCGCTCGCGATCGCCGGCCGCCATGGTCTCGCGTTGCACAAACCAGTAACGGCTGTCGGCGGGCGGTGTGTAGCTGTCGTCGTAACGCGGTGGGAATTCCCAACATTCCATGCTCATGGTGACGATTCCCCCCAACTTTCTTTTTGATTTGGCCCTGGCTTTCGTGCGCCCGCAGGGATGGTCTTGAGTGCCCGTGCCGCGCGGCCGTGCGTTGATACTATAATCGACGTCCGTTGGACTGAAGAATTCCTGCCGCAGAGCGCGATGTCTACCTTTCTCTGGATCATGCTGGCGAGTCTCGGCGGCAGCGTATTGAGCGCAGCAGCGGCGGGCACTTATCTGTTGCTGCCCGAAAGGGTGCGCGATCACACCGTCACCTATCTGGTCAGTTTCGCCATCGGCATGCTGCTCGGCGCGGGTTTTCTGCATCTGTTGCCCGAGGCGCTCGAGCAGCGCAGCGACAACATTCAAGGCCTTATGGCGACGGCGCTGCTGGCCATTCTGGTGTTCTTCCTGCTCGAAAAGGGCTTGGTGTGGCGCCATCATCACCACCAGGAACATGACTCCGGCGAGGCCTGTCACGAGGCGCCCGCCGGCGCGCTGATCCTGGTCGGCGACGCGTTTCATAATTTTCTCGACGGCGTGCTGATCGCAGCGTCCTTTACCGCCGACTTCCATCTCGGGGTGGTCACCTCGCTGGCCATCATCGCCCATGAGATCCCGCAGGAGCTCGGCGATTTTGCCATTCTGCTGCACAGCGGTTATACGCCGCGGCGCGCATTTACCTTCAATCTGTTGACCTCGCTGACCATGATCATCGGCGCGACCCTCGCCTGGTTCGCAATGGACGCGGTGCGTGGCGTGATTCCCTATTTTCTGGCCTTTACCGCCGCGAGTTTCATTTACATTGCGGTGTCGGATCTCATGCCGACCTTGAACCGCAAGATAGGCTTGCGCGACACCATCATTCAGGTGTGCCTGATCTCCCTCGGTCTGGCGCTCAATTTCTTTGTCCATGTGTGAGTCTGGCGACGCGCAGAGCGTGCCAATTGCCATAGAACGCTGCGCCGCACGCGCGTAGCATCGAGGCCCTTCGCAACACCGCAGGAGGGCATGGAGATGCCACAGACACTGAAAATCATGGGCGTTCACGGGCTCGGTGATCACCGTTCCTCGCCGTGGAAAGAAGACTGGGAACAAACCGTGCGCGAGGTGTTTGCGTAGCAAAGTGGCGTGCAACTCGAATTCTGCTTTGTCAGCTACGACGATATTTTCGCCAAGGTCGACCTATCCGTCTGGGAGAGCATGCAAGCGGTTGCCAAGCTCGCCAGCAGTGCGGTCAGCACGACCGTCAGCGGCCGGCGCGGTGTGCTTGGCGACATCTCCGACAAAATCAAATGGACCGCCGGCTACGTGGTGGCGTGGCTGGAAGACGAAGATTTCAAGAAGCGCTCACGCAAGCTTGTGCTCGATGCGGTGGCAAAGGAACAGCCCGACATCATTCTCGCCCATAGTCTCGGTTCGCTCATCACCTACAACGCCTTCAGTCATCGCGACGCCGCTGCGGCGTCGCTCAAAGACGTGCTCGCCAAAGCGCGTTATGTGTCGCTCGGTTCGCAGATTGGCAACCCGTTCGTGGTGCGCAATCTGACCAATGGCCGTATCGAGCCGCTGCCGGTGCGTGAGTGGTATCACCTCTATAACCAGCACGACGATGTCTTCACCGCGCCGATAAGGCTGTGGGAGGCGAACAATTTCCGCCAGGTCGAAGCGCCTTTTGATATCCCCGGCATGGCCGACCATGAGGCCACCGAATATCTCAAACACCGCAATACCGTTGACCAGATGTGGTGGCCACTGTTGGGCGGGCAGCGCGGCGGGCGGGCTTTCGGCGCGCGTGTCAGCGGCGCGCGGGCCACCGCGCGCAAGCGCGAACCACGCAAACCCGACAAACGCGCGCTGCTGGTGGGCATCAATAATTATCCCAACGCCGAAGACCGTCTCGAAGGTTGCGTCAACGACGTTTTCCTCATGAGTTCGGTGTTGCAGGAATGCGGCTTTCCGCCCGAGAGCATTCGTGTGTGCCTCGATGAGCGCGCCACCGCCAAAGGCATTCTCGAGCGTTTGCAATGGCTGCTGGATGAACCCCGTGCCGGTGAAGAGCGGGTGTTCTTCTACAGTGGGCATGGAGCGCGCATTCCGGAATATGGCGAGAATTTCGAACCCGATCGCCAGACCGAGAGTCTGGTGCCGTGGGATTTCGACTGGTCACGGGAACACGCGATTATCGACGACCAGATTTTCGCGCTGTACAGCCAGCTGCCCTACGACACCCGTTTCGCCATGATTCTCGATTGCTGCCATTCCGGCGGCATGCATCGCCAGGGAGGTGCGCGCGTCCGCGGTTTGATTCCGCCGGATGACATTCGTCATCGCGAGATCAAGTGGGACAGCGCCAGCGATATGTGGGTACCGCGCGACTTCAAACGCATCAACGCACGTTTCTCCAGTGATGAAGCGGTCAACAAAGCCTTTTTTGGTGACAACGGCACCACCGCGTGGATTGGCCGCGCGTCGCGGGTGCGCGGCCAGAGCCAGGCGCAATATCGCCGCGACAAACAACAGGCCTCCGCGGTCGGGCCCTATCTGCCGCTCATCATCGAGGCCTGCGCCGAGGACCAGTTTTCCTATGAATATCGTCATGGCGTGCACAGCTATGGCGCGTTCACTTTTGCGTTTGCCAAACGCTTGCGCAAGGCCAAACGGATCAGCTTCGAGCGCCTGGTCAGCGGTACGCGGGACGAACTGCAAGACCTCGGCTATCAACAGACCCCGCAGATTCTGGGGCCGAGTCGTATCACCTCCGCGCGCGTACCCTGGCAGGATTGAAGTCCGGCACGCCCGTGTCCGCTCAGTCTGCGCAGCGCGCGTGATTGAGTGGCCGCGGGCTTCGCGTTAGCATCGCGGTCATGATGCGCTTTCGACCATCGCTGCTGATCCCACGTCGCCATACCGCGACGCTGGTGGCGTTGTTGCTGGCGGCTCAGTTGTCATTGTTCGCCCACGCTGCCGGGCATGATTATTTTCAGGACGCCGACCACAGTCAGGTGGTGTGCGGCCTGTGTATCGCCGCCCAGCATCTCGACCAGGGACTGGCGCCGGCCAGCATCGAGTTACCCCACATCGAGCGCGTTCTGCATGGCACAACGACCACGAGTGTGCTCGATGTAGCGCAGAGTGACGCGCCGTTCCAGGCGCGTGCCCCGCCCGACAGGCTTCCGATCTAGATCTTTATTCCAGCACCACGCTGCGTTCTGTACGCGGCCGGCGGTGGCGGCATTTGATTTTTCGGCGCATGCCTTTGAACTGCGCCAGGACGGAAGCTCATCATGAATACTCATCCCCTGCGCCTGCTCGGCGCAGCTTTACTGTGCGCACAGTGCGGTGGTCTGCAGGCCGCCGAGTCCAGCCCTACCAATGACGACAGTGTTGATACTGTCATCGTGACCGCGGTGCCGACCCGCGGCGGTGAATCCCATCTCGCCCAGCCCGCT
>CAMCBY010000259.1 GCA_945873015.1 Klebsiella pneumoniae | reverse complement strand
CAAACAACCGGCGGTGCTGAACGCGATGCTCGCCACCCAGCGCGAACTTGAAAAGGATGCGCAGGTCGGTGCGACTGTCTCACTGGCCGATTTTATTGTGCGCATGAACAAAGCCATGCATGGCGACGACCTCGCCGCCGCCATCATTCCCGATGATGCCAATCTCATTGCACAGTACCTGCTGCTCTATTCGATGTCGGGTGACGAAGGTGATTTTAATAATTATGTCGATGCCGGCTACCAGCACGCCGTGATTCAGGCCTTCGTCAAGACCGACAGCTCAGCCCATGTTGCGCAGCTGGAAAAACATCTCCTGCCGTTCATGCGCACGCATTTTCCCGACGATGTCACGGTGCGTCTGGCCGGCAGCATTACCACCCCGACCGCCATGAGCGACATGATCGTGCATGGCAAGGTCGTCAACCTGTTTCAGATGGCCGCGGCGGTATTTGTGATAGCCGGCCTCATGTTCCGTTCGATGCTGGCGGGATTGTTGTTGCTGGTGCCGCTGGTGATGACTGCACTGGCCAATTTCGGCCTGATGGGGCTGTTCGGCATTCCCCTGCAGATTGCGACCGCCACCGTCGCCGCACTGGCGGTAGGCGTAGGTGCGGACTACGCGATCTACTTCACCTATCGCCTGCGTGAGGAATTACGCGGCGGCGCGGACCTCGATATCGCCGTCGCGCGCACCTATGCGACTGCCGGCAAAGCGGTGCTCTACGTTGCGACCGCGGTGGCCGGCGGTTATGCGGTGCTGATGTTCTCCTATGGCTTCAAGGTGCACCTGTGGCTGGGCGTCATGATCAGTGTTGCGATGCTGGTCAGCGCGATCACCGCCTTGACGCTTTATCCGGCGCTGCTGTTGCGCCTGCGACCGCGCTTCGTGTTTGGAGACAGCGCGCGCAAGGGGGCTGCGGCCAGTGTCGTGGCCTTGTTGCTGATCAGCCTGGTGCCGGTTTCTTCAGCGTGGGCGGATGACGACGCGCGCGCGCTCATGCAACACCACGCTCTACGCGAGCGCACGTATGGACGCGACTTTTGTGCTGATCGGTGCCGATGGCCAGGCGCGCGAACGTAAAGCACAAGGTTATTCCAGGCTCAATGAGGACGGCGTCAACAGCGCGCGCCTGACGCGTTTCACCGCGCCCGCCAATATCGCCGGCACCGCGATTCTGTCGATAGAGAACAGCGATCGCGAAGACGACGTGTGGGTCTATCTGCCCGCGCTGCGCAAGGTGCGCCGTCTTGCCGCCGCCAACAAACGTGATTCCTTCGCCGGCACCGATTTCAGTCACGGTGATGTGATTGGCTACAAAGTCGCCGCCTGGACGCATCACTTGTTGCGTCAGGAAGCACTGGAAGGAATCGACTGCGCGGTGATTGAGAGTCTGCCGGGCAGCGACGAAGTCAAAGTGTCGAGCGGTTATAGCCGCCGCTTGTCATGGGTGCGTCTGGACAACGGCGTCACCGTGCAGGGTGAGCTCTATGACGAGCACAACGAACTGCACAAGCGCTACTTCGCGCGCGATCTGAAGGAAGTGGATGTCGCCACTCATCACTGGCAACCGATGGAACTGGAGATGAAAAACGTGCAAAGCGGGCACACCTCGGTGATCCGTTATCAACGTTTCGAGGTCGGTATCGAGTTGGCGGCCAAGACCTTTTCGTCGCGCGCACTCGACAGCGCGCCATGATGTGTGCGCTGCTGCAGCGCGTGGCATGGGTGGCGCTGTTCAACCTGGCACCCGCGACGCTGGCCGCCAGCCCGCTTACGACCTTGGGGGAGGGCGCAGCGAACATCGGCTTGTCGAGTTCATTGCGCGTCGGCTACTGGCGTTCGAGTCGCGATGTCGATGACCGCCGTGACATGGCACCCGCGACCTTGTGGCTCAAGGAAGATCACAGCAGCGAGGCGGGCTTCGACCTGCACGCCGAGGGCTGGCTGCAAAGCGATGACCTCGGTCATGCGGCGCGGCCGGAAGCAGAACTGCGCGAGTTTTATTTCAGAGGCGACATCGGCTCATTCGATACCCGCGTCGGTCGTCAGATAACCGCCTGGGGCCGCGCCGACCGCATCAACCCAACCGACAATCTCACCTCACGCGACTTGTCGCGCCTGTTTCCCGACGACGACGACTTACGCCGCGGCAGTGCGATGGTCAGAACCGCACATACGCTCGGCGAAAACGCCGAGTTGCAGCTTTACTGGGTCCCCGAGTTCCGTCCCGAAGTGCATCCGCTGCGTGACCGCATCGGTCCGTTTTTAATTCACGGTGATCGCCGTCCCCGTGGCGCGGCTCAGGGCGCCATCAAGATCGATGGCAGTCAGCACGGCGTCGACTGGTCGGTGTCCTATTTCGACGGCTACGATCCAACCGGTGATCTGCGCGCATCCCGCAATGCGGCGCGACCGTTTGAGCTGGTGCGCACCTACCCACACCAGCGCACGCTCGGCGCAGACATGGCGAGCGTGCAATGGGGAGTCAATCTGCGCGCGGAGGCGGCCTACTCCGATTATCCGAATCGCGGTCGCACGGATTTATCCAAACGTCCGTTCCTGTTTGCGGTGCTGGGTGGCGATCGCAATTTCGGCGAAAACGTCAATCTCAACCTGCAATACGTGCTGCGGCGGGTCACCCACCACAGCCCGCCCGAACGCTTTACGAGCCCCTACCTGCGCGGCATTGCCTTGATCAATGCCATCGAGGCAGGCCAACGCGACAACCACCAGAACGGTGCCACCATGCGCCTCGCGTGGACACGCTCAGATCAGTTGTTGCGCGCCGAAATATTCAGCATTCAGGATTTCAGTCACCACGACGGCATGCTGCGCGCACTGCTGCGTTATGAAGCCAGCGACGAGCTGCGTGTGACTGTCGGTTATGAATGGAACCACGGCGAATACGACACCCTGTTCGGCAGCCGCCGCACCAATAACAGCGTGTTCACAGAATTACGCTGGGGTTATTGATCGTGCAGGTGCGAATTCATTCGCACATTCATGTGTGTGACACCTCACTCAGCGACTGACAATGCCGCCATCGACCGCCAGATTCTGACGCGTCATCCAGGCACCATCGGGCCCGACCAGAAAAGACACCACGCCGGCGATATCGCGCCCTTCGCCAAGGCGCGCCAGCGGCGCCATGTCGACCAGGGCCGTTGCCGCGCCGGCATCAGTCGGGTCGAGCATGCTGCGTAACATATCGGTGTCGATGAAACCCGGCGATACCGTGTTGATGGTGATGCCACGCGCAGCCACTTCGCGCGCGGCGACGCGACAGAACTGCTCAACCGCCGCCTTGGCGCCGAAGTAACAGGCGCCTCCTGGCAGGTTGAGCAAGGTGCCGATGGTCGAGATACAGACGATACGCCCGCCATCGCCGAGATGGCGCAAAGCTTCCTGTATGCAAAAGAACGTGCCGCGCGCGTTGACGGCGTAGGTGCGGTCGAAGTCCTGCTCGGTGATCTCGGAGAGCGGCTTGAACACCGCATAGCCGGCGTTCGCGACCAGAATATCGAGATGCCCGAAATGCTCGACGCCGGTTTCGAACAGACGGCGGATGTCTTCGATGCTTGCGATGTCCGCCTGTACAGCCAGCGCCCTGCCACCGGCCGCGACGATGTCGGCCACACAGGCATGCGCTGCGTCTGTGTCGTTGAGATAGTTCACCACCACCTGTGCGCCATCGGATGCGAGTCGCAGCGCGATGGCGCGCCCGATGCCGCGCGACGCGCCGGTGACCAGGGCAACCTTGCCGTCGAGATGCTTCATGTTGTGCTCCGGGTTGTCGCGATTACTCGAAACAATTCCATGTGATGGTCGCGGAGGATGCGTCCTGTTTCTTGCGGGTGCGGATGATTGTTTTGTGAATGTCAGGCTGAAGCCTGACCCACAAGCTTCTCGCAGATTTGCACCAGGCCAGACCCCGACCTGTACGGCACTGTGCTGTTTCTGTGGGTCAGGCTTCAGCCTGACATTCCTGTCACTGCAGGACGTCGCGCATAAAAAATTGCCCGACAAGATTCGGGAGGTGGCCATCGCTTCGACACCCTAGGCTCATTGCACAACATCACCAAGGCAAACGACATGGGTGCATTACAGGGCAAAGTAGCATTGGTAACCGGCGCGAGTTCCGGTATTGGGCGCGCCAGTGCGCGTCTGTTTGCAGAGCAAGGCGCGCAGGTCGTGGTGACCGCAAGACGCGGCGCGGAACTCGACGGCCTGGTGCAGGAAATTGTCGCCACAGGCGGCGAGGCAGTTGCACTGGCCGGCGACATTCAGGACGAAGCCCATGCCAGTGCGCTGGTTGAACTCGCGCTAGCGCGTTTCGGTGGTCTCGACATTGCCTTCAACAATGCCGCCACTACCGGCACCATGACCGAGACACCAGCGCTCACGCTGGCTGATTGGCAGACCATTCTCGCCACCAATCTCACCAGTGCTTTTCTTGGCGCCAAGTATCAGTTGCCCGCCATGCTCGCGCGTGGCGGCGGCTCATTGATTTTTACCGGAACCTTTGTCGGCTACACGGTAGGTTTTGCCGGCATGGCGGCCTATGCGGCGAGCAAGTCAGGCTTGATTGGACTGACCCAGGCGCTGGCGGTGGAATATGGCGCACATGGCATCCGCGTCAACGCGCTGCTGCCGGGCGGTGTGGATACACCGATGGGTCGTGGTTTTGCGCCGACGCCTGAGGCGATGCAGTTCGTCCATCAAATGCATGCACTCAAACGCACCGCGCAACCCGAGGAGATCGCGCAATCCGCGCTTTATCTGGCCTCCTCCGCATCGAGCTTTACCACCGGCGCGGTGCTGCTGGCGGACGGCGGGATTTCCATCAATCGCGGCTGATTCATCGAAGCGGCGGGCGTTGCTGAATATCAGACTGAAGAAAGCTCTGATTCAGCTACTGCGCTGGCCGCGCGCGGTGTCGCGTGCTCGCTCGCTAGACTTAATCAGAACTTACTGAAGTCTGACCCACACAAAGTTCATCCCTTGGGATTGTGGGTCAGGCTTCAGCCTGACATTCAAAATTCAAACGCTGACATCGCGGCCCGGTTTGAATGTGCGAATGAATTCGCACCTACAGGGAATTTCAGAGCGCTTGCTACTGCACGCGCACCAGATCGAATTGAAAGCCTTCGGCGACGCTGCCGGAAAATTTCTCGACTATCCAGTTATCGCCATCGACTGCAGCGCGCACGCCGCCCTTGGCGACGCTGTTCTTGGCGCCGCGCACCAACAGCAGATTGCAGCGCATCGCACCATCAAACGCCTGGCCGACCGCGTCGAACAGTTCGTTGGTGTGGCGGGTAGTCTGCGCGGCGGCGGTGGTGGGCAGCGGCGCGACCAGACGGTGGTAGGTGCCGTCGTGGTGACTGTAGTGATTGTTGACCTTATCGACGTGATCGATCTCGGCGATGAATACGATGCTGTCTTCGGTGCGCCCTATCCAGGAATGGGGCTCGCGCAGTGTCGCGTTGATCGACTCCATCGCCGAGCGTATGCCAGCGATATAAGTCAGGCGTTTGGTAGGTCTTATGGGGGCTCTCCTCGCAAGGGGGCGAAATGGACACCGTGGCACGGTGGACGGCTTGCCAGCTCGGCTGCGTGGACCGCCCGACAAGACCTTAAATCACGGCGGCGGCCACACCGGGCGCACCTCCGAGGGTACAGCATGCGCGGCCTAAAGGGGGGAAGTGCGCGGAAATGGGGCCGAAATTCCAGCGGATTGCTTTAAAGACTCCGTGTGAGGTGGGCTTCTTCAGCGCGAGTTCGTGCATCCGCGGCGGCCTGGCCGCCCGCTGTGGGCTGCTCGCCGCGCTGGTAGCGCTCCAGCTCGTCCGGATCAAAACCGGTGTCGTTATCTATCCACTCGTCGCGCATGAAGTCATCTTCCGGCGGCAGGGTGAGCAGGCGCGTCGCCAGTATCCGGCACAAGCGATCGGACCATCCCTGGTCGCGAGAAGCGGCGGCCAGGAGCCACGCGATGAGCTTGCTCTTCTGTTCGACGGCGTAACGTTTCACAGCGCGTAGTCCGGTTTGCCGGGCAAGGGGATGAGTTTGCACGGCAGGCCTTTCAGATGGGGAATGCCCTGTTCGCGGTCGAGGTAGTCGGCATCGTCCGGGCATAGCTGGGCGTCGGCGTGAGCGAGTGCGCCGGACAGCCCGTCGAGGCCGCGCTGCATTTCCGGTTTCCACCAGCCATGGGGAATTCGCACCAATCCGTCCGGCATCGCATCACGGATGCTGACCTGCATCGCGACGCGGCCGGTATCGTTGGCAACCTCGGTCC
>CAMCBY010000258.1 GCA_945873015.1 Klebsiella pneumoniae | reverse complement strand
ATGCTGACGGCTATCCTCAATGAGATCTTCAAGATAACTGCGAAACTCATACATGTTGCGATAGTAGGCGCGGCCGCGGCTCTCGCCCGGCAGGCGATTCGATTCGTGAATTTCTCCGACCACCGCTTCAGACCAGATGAGGATCTGTTTCCAGTCGTCGGGCGCGAGCCCCATGATCTCGCCGACCGCCGCGAGCGGCAGCTTGGCTGCAAGACCATGCACAAAATCGTAGCTTTCACCGCGCGCACTGGCCTGCTCGATGGCGGCCATGAACTCGGCGGTAAAGGTCTCGGCGAGCGTACGGAAGTGCGGCTTCATGGCGCGCATCGCGCCTTGCGTATAAGCCCAACTGCTCTGGCGACGAATGAGGCGATGGCGCGGGTTGTCCATGAACACCAGATCCGGCGGCTCTTGCGCATCCCAGCCATGTTCCGTACCGAAACTGTCGAGGCCACCGCGCATCGGTTCGACCTCCCCCTTCAGACACAGGCGCAGGCGCGGCCCGCCGTTGATGAACACTTCGGGATGATTGGAAACAGTCAGAATGTCGGCGTGACGCGTGACTGCCCAGAACGGCTCGACATCGGGCCGTTCATACCAGTACACCGGCGCCTGCTTGCGCAAGGCATCCCACGCCACCCACGGATGGCCGACGCGGCCATAGTCGCTGGCGCGGTGAATGTCGAAGCTGTCGATATTTACACTCATCGCGGCGTCAGCCTCTCTATCGGTGTTGAACGTTCAGCGAGCTGCGGACTCACCACAACCCGTATTTCTGCACTTCGGCGCGGCCCACCACCATGTGGTGCACTTCGTCCGGGCCGTCGGCGAAACGCAGATGGCGCATGTCGGTGTACATGTGCGCGAGCGGCGTCCATTGCGAAATACCCGCGGCGCCGTGCATTTGGATAGCAGCGTCAATAATCGCACAGACCTTTTCCGGCACCATCGCCTTGACTGCGCTGACATAGACCCGCGCTTCCTTGTTGCCGAGCACGTCCATCGCCTTGGCGGCCTGCAATACCGCCAGGCGCATGGCGTTGATCTCGATGCGTGCACGCGAGATCACTTCGAGGTTCTTGCCGAGCTTGACGATGGGTTTACCGAAAGCTTCGCGTGTGCTGGCACGTTTGACCATAAGCTCGAGCGCCTTCTCGGCTTTGCCTATCGAACGCATGCAATGGTGGATGCGGCCGGGCCCGAGTCGAATCTGCGAGATCTCAAAACCACGCCCTTCGCCGAGCAGGATGTTTTCTTTCGGCACGCGCACATTGGTAAAACGGATGTGCATGTGACCGCGCGGCGCGTGGTCATGACCGAACACTTCCATACCTTCGAGAATCTCGACCCCGGGCGTATCGATAGGCACCAGGATCTGCGACTGCTGTTTGCTTGGTGCCGCGTTCGGGCTGGTCTTGACCATCGTGATCATGATTTTGCAGCGCGGGTCACCGGCACCGGAGATATAGAATTTTTCGCCGTTGATGACCCACTCATCGCCTTCCAGCACCGCGCTGGTGGAAATATTCTTGGCATCGGACGACGGCAGGCCCGGCTCGGTCATGGCATAGGCCGAACGAATCTCACCGTTCAATAACGGCACCAGCCATTGGCGTTTCTGCTCCGGTGTACCGACTCGCTCCAGCACTTCCATGTTGCCGGTATCCGGCGCGCTGCAGTTGAGGCTTTCCGACGCCAGATCATATTTGCCGAGTTCGGCGGCGATATAGGCGTAATCGAGATTGGTCAGGCCATCACCGAGCTCGGACTCGGGCAGGAAAAAATTCCACAGGCCCGATTCCTTGGCGCGCGCCTTGGCACCATCGAGCAATTCCAACTGGCGCGGATGCCAGCTCCAGCGATCGGTCTTGTCTTTGTTGAGGGCAAAGAATTCTTCGATGATGGGCTCGACGTTTTCTTTGATGTGTTGTTTGACTGCGTCCATCAGCGGGCGCGCCTTGTCCGACATGGCGAGGTTGAATAAATCGGCATCGAGATTGGACACGGGCGTTCTCCACGGGTTGGGTCGGGTCGGTCGCTACAGCGCCGACCAGGCATGACGCAAGGGCAACCGGACCACGGCAGGCGTGGCGATGGTCCGGCCTAGGAATACCGCTTAAGAGCGGCTGGTGACCTCGAGCAGGTGATAGCCGAACTGGGTCTTGACCGGACCATGCACCACGCCGACTGCGTCGTTGAATACCACGCGGTCGAACTCCGGCACCATCATGCCCGGCCCGAACGAACCTAAATCCCCGCCCTGCGCCTTGGACGGGCAACTGGAATGGGCGCGCGCGACTTCGGCGAAGTCGGCACCTGCCTCAATCTGCTGCTTGAGTTCATTACATTTTGCTTCACTGTCGACGAGGATGTGACGCGCGCTTGCTTGAGCCATGATTGTTTCCTTGATTTCGAACCGGCCGAATGGCCGGCAGGGACGAAACCTTACCCGATCAGGTTTCGATTTCGAAAGCCGCGCGTGCGCGCCGCGCCCATCACCGGCAGTTCAGCGCCGCCAGCGCAGATAACTTACAGCGGAAAACAGACCCGCCACCGCCGCCGCGCACCACAACACCCGGTCAAAAGACTGCACAAAGGCGTGTTCCGCCGCCAATCCCCCAGCCACCCCCACACTTTCGAGGGTCTGCAGCATCCAGATCCAGGCCGAGGCCCCCATGACGATGCCGACCGTGCGTGTGACCATGGTCAGGCTGCCGGCCACACCGCGCGCCGAGGGCGGCAGTGCCGCGACCACCATATCGCTGTAAGCAACCTGGAACAGGCCAATGCCAACACCATGCCAGACCAGCGACAGGATGATGAACGGATAGTGGGTGGTGGCCGGCCAGCAGGCCATGCCAATGAGGCCACTGACCACCAGTCCAGCGGCCAGGACGGCGCTTGAACGGGCGCCACGTGCAGCCACCACACGCGCCGCGAAACTCGAACCGAGCATCGAGCCACTGGCCCAGATCGCAAGCAGCGCACCGGTAGCGAGCGGTCCGCAATGGGCGATGCGGGTCAGATAGAACGGCACTACCAGCGGCACCGTAAAACTCGCGAACTGCATCGCCACGCTCGATAGATTGGCGATGATGAAATCCGCGTCGCGCACCACTTCGTGGGGCAGGAAGGGGCTGGCACTGGCGCGCTGCCGGCGTACAAACATCGTCATCAAGAGCGCGCCCGCGAGCGCCATCGGCACCACCAGCCAACCCGCGCGGCCGGGTCGCAGCATGGGCGGCACCAGCAGAAACATCGCCACGGCACTGCTGAGTAACACTGAGCCTGCGATGTCGATAGGCTGACGTGCCTTGGCGCTGATCCGACCGACCTCCCGCCCGAGCAGCGGCAGGCAGGCCAAGGCCAGCAGGCCGATGGGCACGCGGAACCAATACACACCCGGCCATCCGAGCAAAGCCAGACTTGCGCCGCCGAGCAGCGGCGCGGTCACCGCCGCCAGCGCCGCGATGCCGGCGTAGCCCGACAAGGCGCGGGTGCGCATCCGTTCATCAAACAGCCCGATGGCAAGCGCCGGCCCGCAGGACAATACCAGCGCTATCGCAACACCCTGCAAGGCGCGCATCGCCAGCAGCGAGGCATAACTCGGCGCCAGTGCACACAGCACATTAAACAGCGTGCTCAGAATCAGACCAAGACGGAATACGCGCAGATGGCCGATGCGGTCGCCGAGCGCACCAAAGGACAGCATCAGCGCGCCGTAACTCACCACATACCACACCGCTACCCAGCGGATGTCGCTGGTCGCCAGTGCAAAGGCCTGAGTGATGGCCGGGAAGGCCACCGTCACCGAAAAATCCAGCGGGCCCAGCGAGGCACCCAGTCCGATCACTGCCAGGCCCAGGGCTGGCGAGCGCGTTGTACTGGTGGCGCTCATGGGCGGAGCCAGCGGCGCGCAGCGCGCAGCCGTCGGGTCATGTGCGCCACCGGCCGCACCATCATCTGCGAAATATTCAAAGCGTCACCATCGTTGCGAAGCGCGGCGCGTGCCGCGGCGCCGGTCTCAACCGGCGGCAACGCATTATCCTACGGAATGGGCCAGAGCAAGCAGCGCACCCCGAAACAAAACGCAGACTCTTTTTGTGCGCTTCCTGCGCCGGTTCGCGGCCGACCCGGGTCAGGATCGCATCGAGGGCAAAATTAACCGGGCCACGCGTGGCGACACACCAGCAGTCACTGCGGCGACCATTGAGCAGGTGCCGGCCCGGAGAGGCCGGCACCACGACAGGAGAGAGTCCAGGGCGGCGTAGCCGCGCTCAGCGCAAACCACCATCCAGTTCGTCGAGGCGCTTGCGCGCGTGCGCTTTGCGCTCTGCGCTCGGCACCGCATCACACTCTTTCATGATCGCCAGCACCTTGCTGCCGGTCTGCATCAACAGCTCGTTGTCATCGACATCATCGCGCAGCGGAATCGACAGCACGGAATCTGAAGTGTAGACCGGCAGCGGTTCGCCGCGGGTGCGTGCGGCATCACGGCTGGTATCACGTGCGGTCTGACCGCGCACCGCCTGGCGCAGCAGATTGCGACACATGTAGACGCCGACATCGGAGCGTGCCGGGGTTTCCATGCTATGCACCGCAATCGCACCCTGACTGGTGATCGCTTCGTAGTCGCCGGGCGCGCGCTGGCCTTCGAGATAACTGCGATTGGCGGTCTGACCGATCAGGAAATCAATGCTGTCGATGCCACAGTCCTCTTCGCGGCCATAGTGCCGCGGATCGATTTCGTCGTTGAAGTGGCGCCAGCCGAATACCATCATGTGTTCGTCGTCGATGGGCACCTGCCAGCGGGTCATGGCGACCGTGGTATGGCGCTGTTCGGCGGCCGTCGGCACCAGCGATGCGGTCTGCACTGCATTGGGAAACTGCATCTCGGTGATGCGCACCCACACCTTCTCGTCGTTGACGCGACGGCCGGCCGCGAAACAGATGCCGTTGCCGTTACGTGTTGCTTCCCACTGAATGACCGGCATCTTGAAGAATCCCTGGCCAAGACTGACGCCGGCGCGGATCGCTTCGTCGACGCTGTCCACCGTCATGTTGTTGTGCAGGGCGGCGGCATGGAAGTGATCAACCAGATTCTCGTAGACCTGCAGCCAGTTGCAGGCATAGACATTCGAGAACGGCACCAGCTTGTTGCCGTCGGGCATGACAAAGGCATCGAACACATCGAATTCCGGCTGCTCGTCCGGCGGCCCCATGTAAGCGAACACCAGACCGTCGCGCTCAAAGGCCGGATAAGCGCCCTGGAAGACGTTGTCTTTCATGCGGCTGTTGCGCGGTTCGCACGGGGTCTCAAGCACGCAGCCATCCACGTCGTACTGCCAGCCGTGATAGCAGCAGCGGATGCCCTTGTCCTGAATGATGCCGTACTCGAGCGAGGCGCCACGATGGGCACACTGGCGTTCGAGCAGACCGACACGACCACCGCGGTCGCGGAACGCAACCAGCTTCTCGCCCATGATCTGCACCGCTTTCGGTACTTCGGTCAGTTCCTGTGACAGGCACACCGGCTGCCAATAACGGCGCAGATAATCGCCCATCGGCGTGCCAGGGCCAGTCTGGGTCAACTCCGGATCGGGCTTGGCGGTGAGGCGATCCATGCGTCGGTAATACGCGCCGTAGGGGCGGCGACCCGGATTGATGGGTGTGGCTTTCGTTTCCGGTGTGCTCATGGCAAGTCTCCTCGCTAAAAAGGGAATATTGGTCGCCGGCTCAGGTGGTGTCCCGTGGTCGGGCCAGCACCCCCAGAATGTCTTCGTGAAATTCGAACCAGATGTTGTGTGCAGAATCGCGACGCGGATTGCACAGCAGATCGGTGTCTCCGTTCTCAATCGCATCGATAGCCGCAGCAAAGCGGCGCTGATAATCGACATAACGCGGCACCAATGGCGCGAGTGTCGCGAGTGCGGTGGCCAACTGCTCGACGGTTTCCAGCGCCTTGTACAGCGCATCCTCGTCGCTGCTGTCGCGCTGCCATTTGCTCAGCAGCGCGATGAAGCGCGTGTTGAGGGTCTCGAAACGCGCGTACCACGGAGCCATGCGCGCATCCTGGCGAATCTCGGCATAGTGCTCGCGGTAATACTGCTGCACGGCGTCGGTGCCTTCGGGCAACAGCAGGTGGCCACCCGGCATAGTCATGAGCAGCCCATCGGCCGCCGCTGCCACACAACAGCGCTCGACCCCATCCACCGACATATCGAGCAGGGTCGCCAACTGCTCGCTGCTCGCCATCCGTTTCAGGTGGATGGCGTTCAGCACTTTGAAACGCTCGTCGTCGAAC
>CAMCBY010000257.1 GCA_945873015.1 Klebsiella pneumoniae | reverse complement strand
CGCACACTTCCTCGTCACTCGCATCGAGCCGCCCGTAGCGGATGTTGTCCTTGAGGCTGCGATGAAACAGCAGAGGGTCCTGGGGAATCATCGCGACCGCCGCACGCAGACTTTCCTGCGTGACGTGACTGACGTCCTGACCGTCGATGACTATGCGCCCGCCCTGCGGTTCAAACAGCCGCAAAATTAGATTGACCAGTGTGCTCTTGCCGCTGCCCGAATATCCGACCAGGCCAACCCGTTCACCGGCGCGCAGCACAATGTTGAGATCACGAAACACCGGCCGTTCGAGGTGATAGGCAAAATCGACGTGTTCAAACCGGATCTCGCCACGTGACACGGCCAGCGGGCCGGCGTCGACATGGTCCACCACTTCGTGCGGGCGAACGATCATGCCGACACCGTCGTTGATGTTACCGACGTATTCAAAAAATTCGAGGAAACGACGACTCAAGCCGCGCGCCTGTTCGATCAACAGCAGCGACAGGCTGGCGGCCATCGCGAACTGCCCGGCACTCATGCCGCCCTCGCTCCACAGGCGCAGCGCATAACCGATCACCGCAAGCATGAGGACGAAGGCCGCCACGAACTGAAACCAGCGAATGCCTTCCATGAACCAGAAAGTCGCGCGCGCGCGCTCGACTTCGCGATCGAGATAGATTTCGAGATGTTTACGCTCAAAGTCGCGGCGCGCGAACAATTTCGCGGTGATGACGTTCGACAGCGAGTCAACGATGGTGCCACTCACCGCGCTGCGGGCGGCGGCGTATTCCCGCGCATAGCGTCGGCAACGGCGCGCCAGGGCAAAACAGGCCGCGACATAAATGACCGTCCACACCCCCAATACCAGCGCGAGGCGCACATTCACCTGGGCCAGCAACACTTGTGAGACCGTAAATGAGATGGCGAGTGGCCAGAAGTCGAACAACACCGTCCAGATCACCTGCGACACACCCATCGACACTTCCGCGATGCGGTTGGCCAGCGAGCCGGCGAAGTTCGACAGAAAATAGCGCTGCGAATGCAGTTGCAGATAGCTGAACAGTTCGCGGCGCACACGCCGTCGCAACGCTGGCCCCAGCATCACCAGCACGGTGCCGCTCGCGCGCGAAAACACCACCACACCAAGATTGAGCCACGCGAACAGCCAGAATGCGCCGCTGACCTCGGGCCACACCGCAGCGTGTGCGGCCTGCGCAGACGTCACGCCATCCATGATCTGCTTGATGGCGAACGGCAGCAGAATCGAACAAGCCGATTGCCCCCCCTCCAACAGCACCATCACCCATACAACCGGCAGGTAACGGCGCACATAGCGCAGACAAAAGCGCATGGGTGTCTCGGGCAGCGTCATGCTGGCCGCGGCATTGCCTGGCTGAAAGTTGCGCTGGTCCACTCGCGGTCTAGACTCAGCGACCGCCGCTGACGTCGATGAAACTGCCTGTCACATAAGAAGCCTCGTCCGACAACAGCCACATAATCGCGCTCGCGACTTCTTCGGCAGACCCCGCGCGCCGCATCGGAATCATCGGCGTGAACTGCTGCACACGGTCAGGCGCGCCGGCCGAGGCGTGAATCTCGGTATCGATCAATCCCGGTCGCACAGCGTTGACACGTATGCCGTGGGTAGCGAATTCTTTGGCAAGACCAAGCGTCATGCTGTCAATCGCGCCCTTGGAGGCCGCATAGTCGATGAACTCATTGGGTGAGCCAATACGCGCCGCGGCCGACGACAGATTGACGATAGCGCCGCCCGCGCCGCCGTGGGCGGTCGACATGCGCTTGACGGCCTCGCGCGCAACCAGAAAGGCGCCGACGATATTGGTCTCGAAAGTGTGCCGGATGCGCGCCGCCGTGTAGTTGCTAAAGGGTTCGATGGTGCCGACCACACCGGCATTGTTGACCACCGCAGCGAGCGGCATACCACGCGCATCGAGCGCGGCAAACATCGCCAGCACCTGCGTTTCGTCGGCAACGTCCGCCTGCAGCGCGAAGGCCTCGCCACCGGCAGCCACGATACGCGCGCAGACCGCGGCGGCGGCGGCCGCATCGTGCACATAATTGACCGCCACGGTGTAACCGCGCGCGGCCGCCAACTCGGCCGTGGCCGCGCCTATGCCACGGCTCGCGCCGGTCACCAGCATGCATGAGTTCATCGAATTTTTGCTCCACACCATAACGCGTGACAAGTGTGCTGTCCCGCAATGAATCTTCGTAATTCGCGCAGCGAGCGAAGCGCGATGCGGCGTTGCTCGTCGTCGCAATAGCCCCGCTCACTCCTCCTCGCGCCTTGCCTCGCACTCCGATGGCCACGCGAATTATCGAAGTTCATCACGGGACAGCACACTAGCGGCTGCACGCGGGGGCCTCACTATAAGCGACCTCAGTCCGCGCTGGCGACGAACACCGCACGCACCGGCGCCGGATAACCTTCTATGGTGCGCGCGGGATCATCGGGCGCGAGAAAATCGCGCAGCGAGTGATAGGGCATCCACGCGGTGCTGCGTTGCTCATCGAGCGTGGTGGCGCTGATGTCCACGGTGCGCACTGCGTGAAAGCCGGCCGCGCGCAGCCACGCCTCGACCGTGGCCGGCGACGGCACGGCCCACACGTTACGCATCGCCGCGTAACGACCCTCGGGGATCAGCACATTGCTGCTGCCATCAACCAGCACCAGTGTTTCAAGCAGTAGTTCGCCACCGCTGCGCAAGGCATGCCGCAACTGTTGCAAGTGCGCGTGGTGATCGCGACGGTGATAGACCACCCCCATCGAGAACACTGTATCGAAGCATTGCAGTCGTGTATCGAGCGCATCACTTGCGAGCGGCAACATGTGTACCGCATCACTCGCAATGTAACGATTCAAAGCTGCGAATTGCGCATAGGCGGCCAGCGCCGGATCAATGCCCAGCACCAGCGCGGCGCCGGACTGTGCCATGCGCCACAGGTAATATCCGTTGCCACATCCGACATCGAGCACACGACGACCGTGCAGGGGTGTGAGCTGCGGCAATACACGCGACCACTTCAAATCGCTGCGCCATTCGCTGTCGATATGAAGACCGAACAACTCGAAGGGACCCTTGCGCCACGGCGCCAAGGCCATCAGGGCGTCGCGCAAGACCGCGCGCTGAACGGCGTCGCAGAGCCCCGTCGCACGCACCGTCGCGCCGAGGTGCCGCTGCGTGACTGTCAGGTCGGGCAGCGCGGCCAGCGCCGTCTGCCAGGTCGCTACGCGACCATCTGCGGCCAACAGCGCCTGCGCACGCGGCAGGCTGTCGTGCAGCCACCCGCGCGCCGCATCCGGCAGTGTGGCAAAGGCTTGCCCAAGGCGATGTTCACCACGATCAAGAAACGCGTTCAGCGCGGCAGCGGCGAGGTTCAAGGGCATGGGCGGATCATGCGATGATCGCGCGCGCTTGCCCAGCGGGGCGGGCGTGAACTTCTACGTTTCCTGGCGCGCGCGCCCCTTCACGGTAGCCATCGATGACCCTCTCCCAACCGCCCGACACTGCCGCCGTGATGGTCGCCTCGTTCTATAAATTCGTGACGCTCAGTGCGCCGCGCAGTTTCGGCGCCATGCTGGGCGAGCGCGCGCGCGCTGCACACCTGCTCGGCACCTTGCTGCTGGCCGAGGAGGGTCTCAACGCCAGTATCGCCGGCACACCACAAGCGGTGCGCGCATTTCTGGACTTCGTGCGCACGCAGGCGGGCTTTGAAAGCCTCAGCGATGTGCGCCAGTCGTTTCACGACAGCGCGCCATTTCGGCGCTTCAAGATCAAATACAAAAAGGAAATCGTGACGATGGGCGTGGCCGGCCTCGCACCGGCGCGGCGCACCGGTACACATCTCACCCCCGCGGCATGGAATGCATTGCTGCAAGACCCGCAGGTCCTGCTGGTCGATACACGTAACAGTTACGAAGTGCGGGTTGGTACTTTCCACGGCGCGCTCGACCTCGGCATGGACAGCTTTCGGCAATTCCCTGCCCTGATCGACGCCGAACTCAAACGCCGTGGCGCAACTGAGGTCGCGATGTTCTGCACCGGCGGCATCCGCTGCGAGAAAGCCAGCGCCTATCTGCTCGAACGCGGCGTCGACAAGGTCTACCAGCTGGAGGGCGGCATCCTCAATTATCTCGAACAGACGCCGCGCGAGGACTCGCGCTGGCAAGGGGAGTGTTTCGTGTTTGACGAGCGCGTGGCGCTCGATGCGGCACTTAACCCTGGTGAATTCAGTCTGTGTTTCGCCTGCCGCCGGCCGCTGAGCGCTGCCGACCGCGCCTCACCCAACTATCGTCACGCTGAGTGCTGCCCTCATTGTCATGACGAATTGAGCGAAGAAAAGCGCCGCGGTTTTGCCGAGCGGGGCCGTCAGGTGGCACTGGCCGAGGCGCGCCATGAGGTGCATATCGGCGCGGTGATGCCGGTGCTCGCGAACGACGCAACGCCGACTGAAGCGCAATAAAGCGCTGGCTCGCCCAGTAGGTGCGAATTCATTCGCACACTCAACGAAACATCAAAACCCGCTGATGTAGTGCTCCACCAGCTCTGCGATTGCCCGCTCGTCCATGCGTGGTGCGCCATCGGGGAACCACAGCGCCGCTTGTGCCAGCATGAGGCGCGCGATACGTGCGCTGTCAAACATGCGCTCGTCATCGAGACAGTCTTCGGTGAAACGGGTCACCAGCGCGAGCGCCGCGCCGAGCACGACCTCCTTGTCGCTGCTGCGTGCCGTCGGTACCGCCACGGCCGGCATTTCAGCGACGAGCCGCGGCAAGGTGCGGGCGACAAAATCGAACAATGATTCAGCCGCAGCCGGCAGCGGCACGTCATGCCGTTGTGCGAAAGCCCGCACAGCCAGACCGCTGGTGACGAGGTCGGCGTCGAACGTGAGTTCGTTGAGCAACAGTGTCTTCAACCGCTCGGCGTCGGCGACCAGGTTGTGCGTGTCGAGATGGGCATGCCATTGCGCCGGTACAACGCCAACCAGTAACGCGAGCGCGACGGGGTCTAGCGGCCAGCGCTCCTGACCTATCCAATGTTCGTACAGCGATTGCTGGGCGGCATCGGCCAGCGCGACGTTCAATCCGGTACGCAGACGCGCGACCAGCGCAGCGGTTTGTTGTGCCATGTCAGGGTTGTTGATAGGTAATGCGGTAGACCACGCCGGCCTCGTCGTCAGACAACAACAGCGAGCCATCGTCGAGGCTGGCGAAAGCCACCGGCCGCCCCCAGTTTTCCTCGCCGTCGAGCCAGCCGGTAATAAAGGGTTCGTAACTCGCAACGCTGCCATCGTCTTTGAGGTGCGCCACCATCACCCGGTAACCGGCCTTGCGCGAACGGTTCCACGAGCCATGCTCGGCGACCAGCAACGCTTCGCGATAGGCGGGTGGAAACATCGTGCCGCGGTAGAACATCAGCCCGACCGGCGCGACATGGGCACCGAGCTTGATGGTCGGCGGCGTAAATTCATCGATACGATGCCCTTGGCCGAATTCAGGGTCGAGCACCACACCGCCGTGCACATAGGGATAACCAAAGTGTTCACCCGCCTTGCTGACGCGGTTGATTTCATCGGGCGGCACATCGTCACCCAGCATGTCGCGACCATGCTCGGCGAACCACAACTCGCCGCTTTTCGGATGCCAGTCGAAAGCGACCGAATTACGCACGCCGCGCGCATAGGCGCTGATTTCGCCACCGTTGGTCGGAATACGCAGTATCGAGGCGTAGGGAAAATCCGGCTCGCAGATATTGCACGGCGCGCCTACCGGCACATAAAGCGCACCGTCCGGCCCAAAGGCAATGAACTTCCAGCCGTGATGAGCGGATTTCGGCAGACCACCCACCACCTGCTCGGGTGGGGGCGGCGCATCGAGATGCGACTCGACATCGACGTAGCGCAGCACACGATCCCGTGCCGCGACATACAGCGCGCCGTCGCGAAACGCGACGCCGGAAGGTAACGGCAATCCCTCGGCGACCACACTCACGCGTTCGGCCACACGGTCGCGGTTGGCATCCACTGCCGCATAGACGCGGCCTGCTTGCCGGGTACCGATAAACAAGGTGCCATTGCTGCCGAGCGCGAGTTGCCGCGCGTCGGGCACCTGCTCGGCGTAGACGGCAATCTTGAAGCCCGGCGGCAGATGCAGGCGGGTCAGATCGAGGGCATGGACGAGAGGTGTCAACAGCGACAGCCACAGGGCCGCCGCGATGAGCCTGCAAGGTCGCGACATGATGCTAGTGTCCTGTCCCGCAATGAATCTTCGTAATTCGTTTGGCCTCGAAGCGCGATGCGGCGTTGCTCGT